>NZ_ATTH01000001.1:2995000-3192765 GCF_000419585.1 Salisaeta longa DSM 21114 | reverse complement strand
CCACGGGGCTGCCGCACTCCGGCTGGGAGCTGGTAGAGCACCTCCGCATCGCCCAACGCGACATCCTGGATTTCTGCCAGGCCGATGCCTACGAACAGCCGGCCTGGCCCGACGACTACTGGCCCGCGGCCGCGGCGCCCCCCAGCGAAAACGCCTGGCACGACAGCCTGCAGCAGATCCGCGACGACCACGCCGCCCTCTGCACGCTCGTGCGCGACACGCCCGACCTGATGGCCGTCGTACCGCACGGCGAAACGCAAACCTTCTTGCGCGAAGCCCTGCTCGTTGCCGACCACAACGCGTACCACCTCGGGCAACTGGTGGATGTGCGGCGCGCGCTGGACTGCTGGCCGCCCGAAGCCGACGATGCCGCATGACGCTTACGCTCCTCCTCGTGCATGCCGCGGCCACCCTGCTCATGACGGGCGTCATCTGGGTCGTGCAGCTGGTGCACTACCCGGCCTTTCGGTGGATAGACCCGGCCCGCACGGCCGACTTTCAGGCGTTTCATATGCGCCGCATCACGTGGATTGTGGGCCCGGCCATGACGCTGGAGCTAGGCACGGGCCTCGCGTTGCTGGCGTACGCGCCTGCTGCCGTGCCCCCTGCAATGCCATGGAGCGGCGCGGGGTTGCTCGTGCTCATCTGGGGCATGACGGGCCTCGTGCATGTGCCGCAGCACGCACGCCTCACCGACGGCTTCGATGCCGCCACCCACCGGGCCCTCGTGCGCAGCAACTGGATACGCACCCTCGCCTGGACGCTCCGCGCGGCTCTTGCGGGATGGATGTGTGCCGTCGCGCTGTAGTCACCGACACGGGTGGGACGATGCCCGACCCTTAAAGGCCGAAGAGACGCTCGGATGCGACCGCAACAACGTTCCAGCGTGACGCTCCGTTGGTCGGCCACGAAGCGGACGGCGCCTCGGACGCGGAGGGGCGTGCGATGAAGAAGCTGTTCTGATTTTGGGTCAAGTCAAAAATGAACATTACCCCGGAGCGCATGGGGCGCCCCCCGAAACACGAAAACGCTACGTTATCATCATGCAGGGAAAAGAAATTCCCGCATCAGATGGGCAGGGCGCATCCGGATTCGAGTTAGTACATCGCTTCCGCGCGTTGCCCGCCATGCGCCTGCATGAAGCGCACCATGGCCGGCGCGTAGTCGCGCAGCGACGGGCAGCGAATGCCGGTGCCCGCGAGTGCCGATTGGGTGTGCTGGCTGTCGTATGTTGCTGCATGATCGAAATAGTCGATGAGCTCGGGCGCAATGCCCAGCGCCCGGCCCGGCCCGGTGTTCATGAGGCCACGGGCCACCGCCGGCGGCACACCCACGTACGCCACCTTCATGTTCAGCAGTGTCGTAAACGTCTTCATGATCTGCTGCGTGGTTAGCGGCTGCGGATCCGTGAGATGAAACACGGTGCCCGCGTGCTCCGCTGTCGAGAGCGCAAGCATCGCGTCGATGACAAAATCCACCGGCACCAGGTTCACCGTTTCCTGCCCCGTACCGATGCGCGTCATGAGCGTGTAGCGCGGCAGCTTCTGCAGCGCGCTCAGGATGAAGTACGGACCGTCAAACTTATCGGTCGCGCCCGTTTTCGAATCGCCCACCACGATGCCCGGCCGAAAAACTACGGTGGGCAGCGTATCGAAGCGCTCCTGCACCAGCACCTCGGCGTGGTACTTGGTCTCCTCGTAGAAATTCTTGAACCCGGCGTGGTGCGTCAGCTCCTCCTCGCGGATAACGCCGGTGCGCCGGCCCGACACGTACGCCGTGCTCACGTACCCGAACACCGAAAGCTGCGGCGCATCGTCCAGCAGGTCGAGCACGTGGCGCGTGCCCTCCACGTTGATGCGCCAGCCCACCTCGCGCGGGATGGACAGGTCGTAGACCGCCGCCAGGTGATACGCCTCGGTGATGGATTCTGCCACCGCGTCGTAGCGATCGCCCAGCCCCAGATCCGGCTGCGTGATGTCGCCCGGCAGGAGCGTTGCACGGTCCCACAGGCCCAGGTCTTGCAGCACGAGGCGCGCTTTGGTTTCGAACTTGGGCTGCACCAGGAGCTGAAAGTGGGCGTCGGGGGTGCGCTGGGCCAACGCCTGCACCAGGCGTGTGCCTAAAAAGCCCGGAAAGCCGGTCAGGAAGATCATAAGGAGCCCGCAGGTTCAATGAACGCTTGGTTAACGCCGTTAATACGACGGGCCTTGGAAGCGGTTCGCGCCGTTAGCGATGATCTTCAATGCGGAGCACGCGATGGGCGGTGGCGGCTTCTTCGGGCCGGTTGGTGGCCACCACCAGCGCGCCGCCCCGTGCATGCTGCGCGGCCGTGACCTGCTCCACCAGCGCGCGCCCGGCGGCGTCGAAATTTGCCGACGGCTCGTCGAGCAGCAGCACCAGCGGCTTAGGGAGCAGGGCCGCTGCGTATTTGACGCGCTGCTTCATCCCCGACGAGTAGGTGGCCACTTGCGCGTCGGCGCGCCCGGCGAGCCCCACCGTATGCAGCGCCGCGTCGATGCGCTGTTGGGGCTCCGAGAGGCCGCGGGCGGCGGCTAAGAACGCCAGGTTCTCGCGGGCCGTGAGGCCGTCGTACACGTTTAGGTACGGCGCCACGAGGCCCACATGCTGCGGGTGGCGGGCCCGCTCGACCACGCGCCCCTCCCGATGCAGCACCACGCGGCCCGCGCGGGGCGTAAGCACACCGGCCAGGATGCGAATCAGCGTCGATTTGCCGGATCCATTGGCCCCCGTGATGGCCAGCGTCTGACCCGCGGCCAGCGTAAACGAAAGGTCGCGAAAGAGCAGCAAGGCGCCGAAGCGGTGCCCCACGCCGGTGGCGGTAAGGATAGGCATGCGCGGTGGTGGACTTTGACTTTTGTTTACGAACCGAGACCCACGGCGGCGGTTCAAGGCCGCACGTTTGTTTCATCAACGCCCGTGCCATGCCCGACGCTTCGTCTGCCGACGCCCCGCTGGTTGTCGTCGATCACGTCTCGAAGACCTACCGGATGGGCGCTGCGCCGGTGCACGCCTTGCGCGACGTGAGCCTGACGCTCCCCCGCGGCAGCTTTACCGGCGTGGTGGGCCCCAGCGGCTCGGGGAAGTCGACGTTGCTGCATCTGCTCGCGGCCCTCGATGCGCCCACGCAGGGCACGCTGCGGGTGGGCGAGTGGACGCTGGGCGCGCTGTCGGCCCGCGAGCAGTCGCGCTTTCGCCGGACCATGGTGGGCGTCGTCTTTCAGCAGTTTCACCTGATCCCGACGATGACGGCGCTGCAAAACGTGGCCCTGCCGCTCATCCTCGCCGGCGTGCCGCCTGCAGAGCGCGCCCGTCGGGCGGCCGCGTGCCTCGCGCAGGTGGACCTGGCCGACCGCACCGGCCATCGGCCCGTGGAGCTCTCCGGCGGCGAGCAGCAACGCGTGGCTGTGGCGCGGGCGCTGGTGGGCGATCCCCCGCTATTGCTTGCCGATGAGCCCACCGGCAACCTCGACGCCGACACCGGGGCGCAGATCATTGACCTCCTGGCCGACTTGCACCGCACGCAAGGCCGTACCGTCGTGGTCGTCACGCACCACCCGGCATCCATAACCGCTTACGCCCAGCGGCTCATCCGCCTGCGCGACGGCGCCCGCGCCTCCACGTGAGCGTCCCTCTGCGAATTCTGCCCAAAAGCCGCCCCGCCGGGTTCCGCTCGCCCCCGCTATGCGCTATCCTGTAGCTGTTTATCGCCCTGCCCAACCGTTCACGTTGCTATGAAGCGCTTCGAGGAATTGTTTGCCGAACTGCAAGCCAAGGTGGCCCGCCAAGATCCAACCTCGGGCACCGTACAGGCCGTACACGACGGTCCGCATGCGATTGGCAAGAAGCTGCTGGAAGAAGCCGGCGAGGTGTGGATGGCCGCCGAGCATGAAGGCAAAACCCGCACTGCCGAAGAAATCTCGCAGCTCTTGTACCACATACAGGTGATGATGCTGGCGTGCGATCTTGACCTCGACGACGTGTACGAACACCTGTAGCGCCCCACGCCCTCCGCGACGCCCTCTTTCCTACGACTGCTTTCTGCTATGCTCAAGATCGCCCTGCCCAACAAAGGCGCCCTCTCCGACGGCGCGGTTGCACTTGCCGCGGCCGCCGGGTATCGCTGCCGCCGCCGCGGCCGCGAGCTGTCGGTGCGCGATACCGACAACGACGTCATGTTCATCTTCCTGCGCCCCCGCGACATTGCCACGTACGTGAGCAACGGCACGCTCGACCTGGGCGTTACCGGCCTCGACCTGCTCCACGACAGCGGCGCCAACGTGGAGCGCGTAATGGACCTCAACTTCGGCAACGCGCGCTTCTGCTACGCGGCCCCCAAGGAACAGGACATCACGCCCGACGACTTTACGAGCCAGACGCGCATCGCCACCTCGTACGCCAACCTGGTGCGCAAAGACCTCGACGCCCGCGATATTGACGCAACGGTGGTGCACCTGGACGGCGCGGTAGAGATTTCGATCGACCTGGGCGTCGCCGATGCCATTGCCGACGTGGTGCAAACCGGCCGCACCATCGACGAGGCCGGCCTGCACGTCATTGGCGATCCTATCTTGGAGACCGAGGCTGTGCTCGTGGCACAGAACGGCGCGACCCTACAGCGCGAGGCGGCCCAGCGCTTCATCGAGCGCGTGCAGGGCATTCTGATGGCCCGCGCCTACGTGATGGTGGAGTACGACCTGCCCCGCGACCAACTCGCGACGGCCCGCGACATTACGCCCGGCATCGAGTCGCCCACCGTGTCGCCGCTGAGCAAGGACGGCTGGGTTGCCGTGAAGGCAATGGCCCGCGAGGCCCGCGTCAACGAGATCATGGACGACCTGACGGCCATCGGCGCGAAGGGCATCATCATCACCGACATCCGGACGTGCCGCATCTAACCCCCTGCAACGCGCCGCACGCACGTGGGCGGTTTCGAAGGAGGCGGCTGTTTTAGTCATCGGGGAAGGGGCCACGGCGTCCCCGCCGGAGCGCGCGCGGCCCCCGGCGGGGAGGATGGACCCGTTCCGTATCGCCTCTACGCTTGCCCCTCTTGGCGCGCCAGGTAGCGCATCAGCTTGCGCTTCACAATCGGCAACACGGTATCCTCGTACGGAAACGTCTCCTCAGTGTCAATCAAGTACGTCGCCGGATTCGGTAGATCCTTGCGCTCATCCACCAGCGACAGCTTGATGCTGCTGGGGTGCTCGGCCACGGTGCCTTGGGCAATCGTTTTGCAATGCTCGGTGCGCAGCGTGCGGTAACGCTCGCCCTCACGCGTGATGAGCGACAACGTGTAACGCAGCACGTGCACCGCCGCGGCCCCGGGGTCGCGCACAAGCACGTAGCCCTCCTGCACATACGACGGCACAATGCCCACCGTCTCCAGCGCCAGGTTGTCCTCCACGTACTCGTACACGTCGGTGCCTTCCGCAATGGCCGCGCGCAGGTGCGGCAGCGCCCAGTGCATCAGCTCCGTGACCACCGCCATCTGATCCTGGTCCAGATCCGGCCACGCATACTGCAGCCGCTGATTCTCCCAGTCGATGCCCGTCATGGTGCCCGTGGCGGACGTGCGGTACGCCTCGGAGCGCTCCATGACCGTCGTGAGGGCCTCGTGCAGCTTCACCAGGCGGCCCAGGTGCGGATATACCCGCCGGTCGGAAAACGCCGTACGAGCGCGCTGCAAGCCGCCCAAGATTTCGTACTGCGTGCGCTCCACATCGTCAACGGCGCGGGTAAAGGTTTGTAGCGAGAGCGGTTGCATAAGCGTCCTTCTCTTGTGAACGTATTGTTACGTTGGTGGATCGCCCTCATGAATAGCCAACGATTCACACAACGTCAACATGAACGAGCAATGAACATGCCAATGCGTCCCAGCGTTAGTTTAGCCCTTGCCGGGTGTGCATTCGCGCGCCGGGTGTTGTAGATTGGCGTTCGTGTGTCCGACGAATACGAGGAAGGTGCTATGTCCGCTCGCGTGCCGTCGCCTGCGGCTGCCGATCCGGTGACGGCGTTTTTGCACGAAACGCCGCCGTTTGCGTCGCTGCCCGCCGCCGTCATTGAACAGGCCGCGCAGCGGATGCAGATCGCCTATGCCCCACACGAAACGACGGTGCTGGCGCTCGATGAACCGGTGGAGGCCGTGTCCCTCATCCGCAGCGGCGCGGTTGAACTCACCGACGCCCGCGGCACCCTCGTGGCCCGCCTGGGGCCGCACGACTTTTTTGGCTACCCGGCGCTGCTCACCGACACGCCCGCCCAGCGGCAGGTGACCACGCTAGAGGACACCCTGCTGTACCTGCTGCCGCCTTCGCTCTTTCACGACCTGCGGGCGGCGCATCCCACCGTCGACCGGTTTTTTGCGCAGGCCCACAGCGCCCGCCTCCGCGCCGCCTTGGCCGAGCGCGAGGGACGGCGTCCGCTGGCCCAGCCCGTGGATCAGCTCATTACGCGGCCGCCGGTGACGGCGCGGCCCTCGGTGTCGATCCGCGAAGCAGCCGAGATCATGCGCACGGCGGGCGTCTCCTCCTTGCTGCTGTGCGATGCCGCGGGCGCCGTGCAGGGCCTGCTCACCGACCGCGACCTGCGCTCGCGCGTGGTTGCCGCGGGCGTCGCGCCGGAGGCCCCCGTACGCACCGTCATGACGCCCCGCCCGGTGACCATCGCCGCCGGCCGCTATGCCTTCGAGGCGCTGCTGACCATGACGCGCCACAACATCCATCACCTGCCCGTGTTGCGCGACGACGCGCTGATCGGCGTGGTTACCACCACCGACCTGATGCGCGTGCAGTCCGACAGCCCCGTGTACCTGATGGGCGATCTGCGGGCCGCCGCGACGGTTGACGCCCTGGCTGCTACGGCCCAAAAGATTCCGGCGCTCGTTGTTCATCTGGTGGAACGCGGCACCCCTGCTGCGGATGTTACGCGCACGGTATCGACCCTTACCGACGCCCTCACCCACCACCTGTTAACGATGGCCGAGGAGCGCCTGGGCCCGCCGCCCGTGCCGTACGCGTGGCTCGCGCTGGGATCGCAGGCGCGCTTCGAACAAACCGCGCACTCCGATCAGGACCATGCCCTGCTGCTCGACGATGCGTTCGATGCGCCGTCGCACGACACCTACTTCCGCTCGCTGGCCGCGTTTGTGCGCGACGGCCTGCAGGCCTGCGGCTATCCGCTATGCCCCGGCGACGTGATGGCCACCAACGAGCGCTGGCGGCAGCCCCTGGCTGCGTGGAAGGATACGTTTCGGCAGTGGATCGACGCACCCACCCCGCAGGCCCTGATGCACACGAGCATCTTCTTCGACCTGCGGGCCGTGGCCGGACGCACCGCCCTCGCCGATACCCTGCAGGCATTTATCCACGAGCGCACTGCCGCCAACACCATCTTTCTGGCGAGCCTGGCCACCAACGCCCTCAACCACCGGCCGCCGCTCGGCTTCTTCCGCCAGCTTGTGCTGGAGCGCACCGGCGAGCACAAGGATACGCTCGACCTCAAGCATCAGGGCGTGGTGCCCATCGTGGATCTCGCGCGTATCCACGCGCTGGCGCACGGCCTCAGCGGCCCCTCAACCGACGACCGCCTGCGCCGGCTGGCCGATACGCACGCGCTGGCTACCGACGATGCGGCCGACCTGCGCGACGCCCACGCGTTCATCAACCGGGTGCGCCTGGAGCATCAGGCCGAGCAGCTGCGCACCGGTACGGCGCCCGACAACTTTGTCGATCCGGCGGCGCTTTCTCCGCTCGACCGCCGCCACCTCAAGGATGCGTTTTCGGTGGTGCGCACGCTGCAGCAGGGCCTTGCCCAACGCTACCAAACGGATTTGCTGTCGTAGCCTATGTGGATGCGCGCGCGGCGGTGGTGGTACCGGCACCGGACAACGCATCCGGCCATGCGGGCCTTTTTGGATGCCCCCGTGCCGTCGCCCGCGGCCGATGCCCGCGCGCTGCCGTACCTGGTGCTCGACCTCGAAACGACCGGCTTGCACCCCCGCTCCGATGCCATTGTGAGCCTCGGGTGGGTGCCCATCACCAACGGACGCATCGCCCTCTCCGGCGCCCGCCACCTGCCCCTGGCGCTCCGCCGCTCCGTGCACGAAAGCGCAACGGTGCATCACCTGCGCGATGCCGACCTGGCCGGGGGCTGGCCGCTGAAAGACGCGTTGCAGCACCTGCTGCGTGCGCTCGAAGGACGCGTGTTGGTGGTGCACCACGCCCCGCTCGACGTCCGCTTTTTAGACGCCGCATGCCGGCAGCACCTGGGCGCCCCGCTGCTGGTGCGCGTCGTCGACACCCTCGACCTTGCCCGGCGCCGCCAACGCTCGCCCGGTGTGGATGCCGAGGCGCTGCGGCTCGGTGCCGTCCGGGCGGCGCACGGCCTGCCGGCGTATCCGGCGCACCATGCCCTCTCCGATGCCCTCGCCACCGCCGAGCTGTGGCTGGCCCTTCAATCGGTGTGGGCCGGCGCGGCGCCCCTGCCGCTGCGCACGGTGCTCCGCACGCTGTAGCCTGTAGCGCCCCCCGGCCTGCGCGCGTCCATCAGTCGCTGGCCGAGCGCATCGCCTCAAACATCGCTTTCACCTGCGCGCGTGGCATCCGCGTAAAGTCGTTGAACTGACCGCCCGCCACCAGCTTCTCGCCGCCGTCAAACGTCACCACCTCGCCGTTCATGTAGCTATTGGCCGAGCTCATCAGAAAAGCCACCAGCCGCGCTAGCTCCTCCGGCTTGCCAAAGCGCTTGAGCGGCACGCGGCTTTTCATCTTTTGCTCCATGTCGTCGCCCGGCACGAGGCGGCTCCACGCCCCCTTGGTGGGAAAGGGCCCCGGCGCTACGGCATTCAGCCGGATGCCCGCGTGCCCCCACTCGGCCGCTAGCGACTTTGTCATGGCCACGATGCCGGCCTTCGACATGGCGCTGGGCAACACAAAGGCGCTGCCGGTTTCGGCGTAGGTGGTGGCAATGGAGAGCACCGTGCCGCGTTCCTCTCGTTTCAGCCAGCGCTGCCCGCACTGCTGCGTGCAGTAGAAGGTGCCGTACAGGTTCGTTTTGATGATCGCGTCGAAGCCGTTGGGCGAGATGTCTTCGGCGGCCGCCAGAAAGTTGGCCGCGGCATTATTGACGAGCCCCGTTACCGGCCCCTGCCGCTCCTCGGCAGCATCAAAGAAGTCGCGCACGGCATCGGCCTCGCGCACGTTGCAGGAGATACCCGCGGCCGTGCCGCCGGCGTCGCGAATGGCCGCTACCGTCTCATCCAGCGGCTCGGTGCGGCGCCCGTTGATGGTGATGGTCGCGCCTAGGGCGGCCATCTGCTCGGCCATGGCACGGCCCAGGCCGGTGCCGCCGCCGGTCACCACGATGTGTTCATCAGCAAGGAGGTCGGAGGCAAGCGGGGCGTCGGACATAGCGTGTGCGGGTCGGTGCAAAAGCGAACGGACCCCTAAGCTAAGGCACAGCGGACTTGATTCCAATGCCCGATCCGGCACGCCGCCCCCTCCCTTTTCGTCCGGTGGAAATTGACACCCTGCGGAGCCTGGGCTTCAAGGGTGATCTGTTCTTTGGGTTTGCTCGGTGCGCTTCTGCCTATTTGCGGAGATTGCGCTTTCAGGATGACCCAAGGGCCCCCGCGTCGTTCGCATCCGCTCACTCCTCGCAATGACATTGCGGGGTGCGCGAAAAGCCGCGCGTTGATGGTTCAAATGGTTGTTCGGGGTGGTGTGCCCATCTGCACGCGCAACGCACCAAAGCAGCAAAAAGCAATATGTCATCGCGAGGAACGACCGAAGGGAGTGACGCGGGGGCCGAAGGTCATATCTATGATGGGGCCGGAGGTCATGCCTGTGGTGAGATCTCCATGTGCGAAGGCGAACGGCTCGCTGCAAAGGGTACCCCGCACAGCAGATACGCACGCGACGCCCCCAACCACCAAACGCCCGCCCGCAGCAGCGGACAGGCGTTCGTGTGTACACGTAGGGTGCTGCGCAAAATGTGCGTCAGGCGTCATCACCAGAAGCCATCAATCCTCTTGGAATGGAGGCAAGACTTCCGACTATGGTGTATATCACAGTATATGATTTGATTGAAAAAGCCCCGTTTCAATCCTCTTGGAATGGAGGCAAGACTTCCGACATGCAGACGATATACGACATACTCGACACCGACCGCCGCAGGTTTCAATCCTCTTGGAATGGAGGCAAGACTTCCGACTGTGAATCAATTTGTTGAACAGAGATTCATCATACATTCGTTTCAATCCTCTTGGAATGGAGGCAAGACTTCCGACCTTCCATTTTAAATCGCCTGCCATCAACCAGGCGATTAATATAGGGTTTCAATCCTCTTGGAATGGAGGCAAGACTTCCGACGGTACCTGAAGGAGAGATGAATACCGGTGCGAAAGGCAGCTGTTGCGGCCGCTGCAAGCCGTTGGTGGTAGCTCGGAGGCGTCATTTCTGCAGACCCTGTTCTAGCATGCGCTTGCTTCATGGCTTTTGGTGAAGCCGCCATGAAGGCGTTTTGCGTAACCCTATGTAAAAGAACACCTTGCGCGTGTGTCGCAGACCCCCCGCCTTGAGCGGACATTTTAGGTCTGCAACGCGCGTTGAATTCAATGGCATAGCACTGATTTCAACATCACGCAAAAGCAGGGTATATAAGCGGCTGGAGAATGTCAAGTGCCGCGGCCCGCTTTTTTTGCGGTGGGCTAGCGCGGAGGGTTGCCCGGCTGCGGAGGTTGCCCGGCTGCGGAGGTTGCCCGGCTGAGGAGATTGCCCGGCTGAGGAGATTGCCCGGATGGGGAGATTGCCCGGCTGAGGAGATTGCCCGGATGGGGAGATTGCCCGGATGGGGAGATTGCCCGGATGGGGAGATTGCGCTTTCAGCATGACCCAAGGGCCCCCGCGTCGTTCGCATCCGCTCACTCCTCGCAATGACATTGCGGGGTGCGCGAAAAGCCGCGCGTTGATGGTTCAAATGGTTGTTCGGGGTGGTGTGCCCATCTGCACGCGCAACGCAACAGAGCAGCAAAAAGCAATATGTCATCGCGAGGAACGACCGAAGGGAGTGACGTGGCGATCTCCATGTACGGAGCGTAACGCTCCACTGCGGAGATTGCCACGTCGCTCCGCTCCTCGCAATGACAACAGTGGTTGATGCCACAAACAAGGCGTCGATGGTTCAGAGGGCTGTTCGGACCGGTTCGCCCATCTGCATGCCCAACGCAGGCGCAGCTCACATATCGGCCGACGCCAGCGGAATCACCTGCTGCTCCGGCGGCTGCGGACGCCCCATCAGGTTGCGCTCGCGGGCCACGGCCGAGCAGGCCGACACAAACGAGCAAAACAGGGGATGCGGGTGGCCCACCGTGCTGCGGTACTCCGGATGAAACTGCACGCCCAAAAACCACGGATGGTCGGGCAGCTCTACGATCTCCACCAGGTCGGTCTCGGGATTGACGCCCGTAAAGCGCAGCCCCTCCTCGCGCAGGCGGTAGCGCAGCACGTTGTTCACCTCGTAGCGGTGCCGGTGGCGCTCCTGTACCACATTGGTGCCGTACACGCGGCGCGCCCGCGACCCCTCCCTCAGCGCACAGGTGTACTGACCGAGCCGCATCGTGCCGCCCTTGTCCGAGATGTTCTTCTGGGTCTCCATCAGGTTGATGACGGGATGCGGCGTCTCGGGGTCAAACTCGGTCGAGTGCGCGTCGTCCCATCCGCACACGTGGCGCGCGAACTCCACGATGGCGCATTGCAGCCCCAGGCAAATGCCAAAGAACGGAAGCTCGTGGGTGCGGGCGTACTGCACCGCCGCAATTTTGCCCGCAATGCCGCGATCGCCAAACCCGGGGGCCACCAGCACCCCCGCCACATCGCCCAGCCGGTCGGCCACATTGTCGGGCGTTAGGTCGTCCGACAGCACAAACGAGATGTCGATCTGGAGTTGGTCGGGCACGCCGGCCAGCATCAAGCTTTCCGTAATCGACTTGTACGCGTCCTGGTGCTCCACGTACTTTCCCACAAGCGCAATGGGCACGGTAGCTTCCGGATTCTTGAGCTGCTTCAGGAAGTTCACCCAGGCGTCGAGGTCGGGCGTGTCGGCGATCTGCGCCCGCTCGCTATCCGAAAACAGGTGGTTGACGGCCAGCGTGCCGGCCTGCTCGTCTTGCAGCAGCAGCGGCACCTCGTAGATTGTCTCGGCGTCCAGCATCTGCAGCACCGCCTCGGTTTCTACGTTGCAGAACAGGGCGATCTTTTCGCGGATCTCGGCGCTCAGGGCGCGCTCCGAGCGGCACACCAGCACGTCGGGCTGCAAGCCGTTGGCCAGCAGCGTTTTAACGGAGTGCTGGGTGGGCTTCGTCTTGAGCTCGCCCGCGGCGCGCAGGTACGGCACTAGGGTAAGGTGCGCGAGCATCGAGTTGGCGCGGCCCAGCTCGTTGCGCAGCTGCCGGATGGCCTCCAGGTACGGCTGGCTCTCGATGTCGCCCACGGTGCCGCCAATCTCGGTGATGACGACGTCGTACGTGCCGGTTTGGCCGAGCTTCAGCATCCAGTGCTTGATCTCGTCGATGATGTGCGGCACCACCTGCACGGTTTTGCCGAGGTAGGCGCCGGCGCGCTCCTTGGCGATGACCTCCGAGTACACGCGGCCGGTGGTTACGTTATTGGCCTGCGAGGTGGGGCGGCCCAAAAAGCGCTCGTAGTGGCCCAGGTCGAGATCGGTCTCGGCGCCGTCTTCGGTCACGTACACCTCGCCGTGCTCGTAGGGGTTCATCGTCCCCGGATCGACGTTGATGTACGGGTCGAACTTTTGGATGGTGACGCGCAGGCCGCGCGCTTCGAGCAGGCGGCCCAGCGAAGCGCTAAAGATGCCTTTGCCGAGCGACGAGGTGACGCCGCCGGTCACAAAAATATATTTCGTTTGCACGGGTCGGTGGGGTCGGGTGATGCACGCAGAAGAACTGGAAGACAACATACGCGCAAGCTACGCGTCTTTCAATGGGGAACCGGCGGGCCCGGGCCTGCCGGTGGTGAAGGTCACGCGGCTTTTCTGTTTGGAGATGATCAATCGAGGGTGCTATGTCTGATGCGTGGCCGACCGTACGGGCGTACGCCGTGCATCTCTTCACGGCGTCGGGCGTGCTGTGCGCGCTCGCGGCCTTGTGGTACGTGATGCGCACGCCCCCGGCCCCGGCGTGGGCATTTGCCATGCTGGGGCTTGCCGTGCTCATTGACGCGGCCGACGGGCCGCTGGCGCGCCGCTGGGCGGTAACCATCCATGCCGCCCGCATCGACGGCGGCCTGATCGACAATATCGTTGACTACCTCACGTTTACGTTTCTGCCGCTGGTGCTGGTGTGGCGCATGGGCTGGCTCGCGGGCCCCGATGTGGTGTGGGTGGGGCTGGCCATGACGGCGAGTTTGTTTGGCTTTGCCAACCACAGCGCCAAGCAGGCAGCCGACGGGTTCTTTTTGGGCTTTCCGTCGTACTGGAATATTCTGGCGTATTACGCGGGCCTGTTGCACGCGGCGTACGGCGCTACGGGCCGCGCGGTGATGCTGGGGGTGGTGCTGCTGGCCACAGCGCTTACCGTGGCGCCGGTGCGCTTCATCTATCCCAACCAGGCGCCGTCGCCCTGGAAGCCGTGGATCATTGGCGGCGCGCTGGGGTGGCTGGCGCTGCTGGTGGGCTTCTTGCCCACCTACCCGGCCGTGCCAACGTGGGCGCAGCCCTGGGGCCTGCCGGTGTCTATGCTCTACCCGGCGTTTTATGTGGGCCTGTCGGGGTACCTGGATGTGCGCCTGCGCCGGGCGGCCTAGGGCGGAAGGCGGTGCGCAGCAACGCTGCCCGCCGACCGCGTGCGCAAGGATGGAGCCTTGGGGCACCTCCTTCCCCCTTCAAACACGAAACGCCTGCTCGCAGACGCGGGCAGGCGTTGGTGTATATGCTCGGGGTGCGGCGTTAGCGCGTGTCAGGCACTGCTGGAAGCCATCAATCCTCTTGGAATGGAGGCAAGACTTCCGACGCACCATTCGTAATACCGTAACGCCGTGTACTGCAATTCACGTTTCAATCCTCTTGGAATGGAGGCAAAACTTCCGACCTTATCAACGCCGGCGACTATGATCGGGTGTTGCACCGTTTCAATCCTCTTGGAATGGAGGCAAAACTTCCGACGAGGCCGACCAATTCGAGATCCACGAAGAGCCGTTCGCGGCGATCGTGTTTCAATCCTCTTGGAATGGAGGCAAGACTTCCGACTGGCGGCCGGCGACTACAAGGGTCGCGACGTGGTCGCGACGCTGTTTCAATCCTCTTGGAATGGAGGCAAGACTTCCGACATTCGTGGACCACGGAAGCATTAACCGTGAGTGGTTCGGCCCGTTTCAATCCTCTTGGAATGGAGGCAAGACTTCCGACTTTTTTGGTTATCGGCGATTGTGCCGATAGACCAGCCAAAGTTTCAATCCTCTTGGAATGGAGGCAAGACTTCCGACTCATCGTCTTGGACCAGTACCTCCCTTGGTCCGGAATGCCAGGTTTCAATCCTCTTGGAATGGAGGCAAGACTTCCGACGGTACCTGAAGGAGAGGTGAATACCGGTGCGAAAGGCAGCTGTTGCGGCCGCTGCAGGCCGTTGGTCGTAGCACGGAGGCGTCATTTCTGCAGACCCTGGTGCTAGCATGCGCTTGCTTCATGGCTTTTGATGAAGCCATCGTGAAGGCATTTTGCGCAACCCTATGTAAAGAACACCTTGCGCGTGTGCCGCAGACCCCCCCGCCTTGAGCGGACATTTTAGGTCTGAAGCGCGCGTTGAATTCAATGACGTAGCACTGATTTCAACGCCACACGGATTGCAGGGTAGTAAGCGTGAGTGGTTCGGCCCGTTTCAATCCTCTTGGAATGGAGGCAAGACTTCCGACTTTTTTGGTTATCGGCGATTGTGCCGATAGACCAGCCAAAGTTTCAATCCTCTTGGAATGGAGGCAAGACTTCCGACTCATCGTCTTGGACCAGTACCTCCCTTGGTCCGGAATGCCAGGTTTCAATCCTCTTGGAATGGAGGCAAGACTTCCGACGGTACCTGAAGGAGAGGTGAATACCGGTGCGAAAGGCAGCTGTTGCGGCCGCTGCAGGCCGTTGGTCGTAGCACGGAGGCGTCATTTCTGCAGACCCTGTGCTAGCATGCGCTTGCTTCATGGCTTTTGATGAAGCCATCGTGAAGGCATTTTGCGCAACCCTATGTAAAAGAACACCTTGCGCGTGTGCCGCAGACCCCCCGCCTTGAGCGGACATTTTAGGTCTGAAGCGCGCGTTGAATTCAATGACGTAGCACTGATTTCAACGCCACACGATTGCAGGGTATGTAAGCGGCTGGAGAATGTCAAGCGCCGCGGCCCGCTTTTTTTGCGGTGGGCTAGCGCGGAGGGTTGCCCGGCTGGGGAGGTTGCCCGGCTGGGGAGATTGCCCGGCTGGGGAGATTGCCGCGTCGTTCGCATCCGCTCACTCCTCGCAATGACATTGCGGGGTGCGCGAAAAGCCGCGCGTTGATGGTTCAAATGGCCGTCCGGGGTGGTGTGCCCATATGCACGCACAACGTGTCAAAGCAGCAAAAACTGATGTGTCATCGCGAGGCGCGAGCGGCAGTGAGCAACGTGGGGGCCGGAAGGTCATGCCCGTGGTGCGATCTCCATGTACGGAGCGTAACGCTCCACTGCGGAGATTGCCACGTCGCTCCGCTCCTCGCAATGACAACAGTGGTTGATGAAAAATAGAGCGTTGATGGTTCAGATGGCTATTCGGGGTGGTCTGCCCATCTGCACGCACAACGCAACAGAGCAGCAAAAAGCAATGTGTCATCGCGAGGACTGAACGAAGTGAAGGACGTGGCGATCTCCATGTGCGAAGGCAACGGCCGATTGCGGAGATTGCGCTTTCAAGCATGACCCAAGGGCCCCCGCGTCGCCTTTGGCTCCTCGCAATGACAACAGTGGTTGATGAAAAATGGAGCGTTGATGGTTCAGATGGCCATTCGGGGTGGTCTGCCCATCTGCACGCGCAACGCACCAAAACAACCTAACCTTTCCTGTCATCGCGAGGACTGAAGGGCCTTGGTCATGCCACTGGTGCGAAGTAAAGGACGCGGGGGCCGAAGGTCATATCTATGATGGGGCCGAAGGTCATGCCCGTGGTGCGATCTCCATGTACGAAGGCGAACGCCCCATTGCGGAGATTGCCCGGCTGCGGACATTACCCTTCGGGAGAGGGTACGGCGGGGCGGATGCAGGAGTGCAGCGCAGCCATTATGTTGGCCCCACGCGCACTCTCCACAAGACGTTGATGCATCATGTCGTTCGACCTCTCCGACAAAGTAGCCATTATCACCGGCGCCTCGCGCGGCATTGGGCGCGCCATTGCGGAGGCTTACGCCGCCGCCGGCGCCCGCGTGGTCCTGTCGAGCCGCACGCAAGAAACCCTCGACGCCGTCGCTGCCGACATCGAAGCCGCCGGCGGCACGGCGCTCCCCCACGCCGCCCACACCGGCGACCGCGCCGCCATTCAGCAGCTCGTGGAAACCACCGTCGACACCTTCGGCGGCGTCGACGTGCTGGTCAACAACGCCGCGACGAATCCGCACTTTGGACCACTGCTCACCGCCGAGGAAGGCCACTGGGACAAAACGTTTGACGTAAACGTGAAGGGCTACTGGCGCACCATCCAGGCCTGTGCCCCGGCGCTGGGCGACGGCGGCGGCTCGGTCATCAACGTGGCCTCCATTGCGGGCGAGCAGCCCTTTCCCGGCATGGGCGTGTACTGCGCCAGCAAGGCAGCCGTCCTAATGCTCACCGAAACGCTTGCGGCCGAGCTGGCGGACGCGGACATCCGCGTCAATGCTATGGTGCCGGGCTTTGTAAAGACGAAGTTCAGCAAGGCGATTTGGGACAACGAGCGCTTTAACGAGGCGGTGCTGCGGGCCACCCCCCAGCAACGCATGGCCGAACCCGAGGAGCTGACCGGCCTGGCCTGCTACCTGGCCAGCGACGAGAGCGCGTTTGTAACCGGCGCGGCGCTCCGCATCGATGGCGGGCTGCGGGTTGGCACGGGCGCCGCACCGTAACCTGAAGCGTTGCCCGGCACTTCTTCGAAATTCGTGCATTGAAAATATGAAGAGGACACGAATCGAAGAACCAACGTGAGAGGTCGCCATGTCCAGCCTCCACCGCTCGGCCGGTTTACCGTCGCGTCGCCGCAGGCCGGCAACGTACCGCACCCGCCTCTTGGGGAGCGTGGTGCTGGTGCTGCTGCTGTGTCTGGGCGCGGTGCACCTTCCGTGGGCGTCATGGATCGATGCGCCCGGCCGGGTGGGGTGGATCGCCCGAGCGGCCGCTAGCGAGCGTATCCAACTGCTCGACCTACGTCCGCCCTCGTCTGATGCTGACGCGCCGGCCCCCTCCGTGGCGCGCAACCGGCTGTTGGGCGTCGTAGGCGCCCCGCCGCCCACGCAGCAGCGCGACCCATCGCCCGAGGCCCAGGCGACCACCGGCCGCTCTGGAGCGCCTGTGCCGCCCCCGCCTGAAGCCACCGATGACGTTCCTCCGGCGGTCGCGATGCGCACGCTAGGCGCCACGATGAACCGCGGGCCGGGGGTGAAGGGCGGGCTGGGCTCGCTGTACCTAAACATCGAGTATCCGCGCGAGGCCCGCATGCAGGGCATCCAGGGCCAGGTGGTGCTCACATTCGTTGTGCAGCCCAGCGGGCGAACGGCGCGCATCCGGGTCCGGAAATCGCTGCACCCCCTGTGCGACTCCGCCGCGGTGCGTGCCCTCCGAACCACCCGCTTCGTGCCCGCCACCCGCAACGGCACCGCCATCCCCATCCACATGCAGCTTCCCATCACTTTTCGGCTGACCAACGCGCCAGCGCCCGCCCACCATACGCCCGCCACAGCCAACCGCGGACGCTCGTCCACAAAGGAACGTTGAAGCCCCCTCGTCGTGCAATAACGATGCGTTGCGAGTTTACCTGCAACAAAAAATCGCGCGCTGTGGAAGCGCTTTTTCGCCGTTCCGCTCACCGTCCCGATATACCATGCCAGAATCGACTGTAGCGCCCCAAACGGATCCTACGACGGCCGAGGATTTTCTGCCGATCAACGGCACCGATTACATTGAGTTTTACGTTGGCAACGCCAAACAATCGGCGCTCTATTATGCCCACTGCTTTGGCTTCAGCATCGCGGGCTACCGCGGCCCCGAAACCGGCCACCGCGAAGCATCGAGCTGGCTCCTCACGCAGGACAAGATTCGGTTTGTGCTCACGACAGCGCTCACGCCCGGTCACCCCGTAGCCGACCACGTACAGCGCCACGGCGATGGCGTGAAGGACATTGCCCTGTGGGTGGACGACGCCGCGCAGGCCTATCAGGAGGCGACGTCGCGCGGCGCGGTGCCCGTGCACGAGCCCACCCACCACGAGGATGCCGACGGCACGATCGTAACCGCAGCCATCGCCACCTACGGCGACACCATCCACACGTTTGTAGACCGCTCGGCCTACGACGGGCTGTTCTTCCCGGGCTTTGTGCCGTACGAAAACGACGACTGGCACGCCACGCCCACCGGCCTGAAGTACGTCGACCATTGCGTGGGGAACGTCGCGCGCGGCGACATGGACAAGTACGTCGACTACTACGCCCGCACCATGGGCTTCTACAACATGCTCCACTTCACCGACGACGACATCTCGACGGAGTACTCCGCGCTGATGTCGAAGGTGATGGCCAACGGCAACGAGCGCATCAAATTTCCCATCAACGAGCCGGCCGAAGGCAAACGGAAAAGCCAGATTGAGGAGTACCTCGAGTTTTACAACGGCGCGGGCGTGCAGCACGTGGCCATTGCCACCGACGACATCATTGCGACCGTGCGCGACCTGCGCAGCCGCGGCGTTGAGTTCCTGGAGGTGCCCGACACCTACTACAACCCCGAAACGCTGAAGAAGCGCGTGGGCGACATCGATGAACAAATCGACGCGCTGCATGAGCTAAGCATTCTGGTAGACCGCGATCCGGAAGGCTACCTCCTGCAGATCTTTACCAAGCCGCTGCAAGACCGTCCCACGGTATTCTTCGAAATCATCCAGCGGAAAGGGGCCCGCACGTTTGGCGAAGGCAACTTCAAGGCCCTTTTTGAAGCCATTGAGCGCGAACAAGCCAAGCGCGGCAACCTGTAGCGTTCCCTTGCCTGCTATCTTCTGAAAAGCAACCATCGTTATGCCGTACTACACACGCGTTGGAAACGTCCCCAAGAAGCGCCACACCCAATTTCGCCGCCCCGACGGCGAGCTCTACACCGAGGAGGTGATTGGCGCGGAGGGCTTTAGCGGCATCTCGTCGATCGCCTACCACATCCACCAGCCCACGATTGTGGATCGTATCGACGACCCGGTGCCCTACGACATTGAATATGCCGATGAGGATTTCCTGCAGCATCGCCACATTAAGGGCTTCGAGGTGGAAGCGGGCGGCGACTGGCTGAACGGCCGCACCTACATGATGGGCAACAGCGACGTGAACCTCGCGCTGTGCCGCCCCACCGAAAACATGGAAGGCTACTTCTACCGGAATGCCTCGTGCGACGAGCTCGTTTACGTGCACGAAGGCGAAGGCCGGCTGGAAACGCCACTCGGCACGGTCTCCTTCACCGACGGCGACTACGTGCACGTACCACGTACCATTGCGCATCGCTGGCACTTTACGGGCGACCTGGACGAAAACCCGCCGCGGCTGCTCGTCATCGAGTCCAACTCGGAGGTCCGCTTCCCCAAGAAGTACCGGAACGACATGGGGCAGCTGCTGGAGCACAGTCCGTTTTGCGAGCGTGATGTGCGCCCGCCCACCGAGCTGAAGACGTACGACGAAGAGGGGCCGTTTGAGCTGCGCATCAAAAAACACGGGCGGTTGCACCGCTACTACGTGCGCTACCATCCGTTTGACGTGGTGGGCTGGGATGGCTGCATGTACCCGTACGCCATCTCCATCCACGACTTTGAGCCCATCACGGGGCGCATCCATCAGCCGCCGCCCGTGCACCAGATGTACGAGGCCCACAATTTTGTGGTGTGCTCGTTTGTGCCGCGGCTCTTCGACTACCATCCCAAGAGCATCCCGGCGCCTTACAACCACTCGAACATCGACTCGGACGAGGTGCTGTTTTACGCCGAGGGTGACTTCATGAGCCGGAAGGGCATCGCGCGCGGCTCCTTCTCGCTGCATCCCGGCGGCATCCCGCACGGCCCGCACCCCGGAACCGCCGAGGCCTCCATTGGCAAAGAGGGCACCGAGGAGCTCGCGGTGATGGTGGACACCTTCCGCCCGCTGAAGCTTACCGCGGCGGCGCTTGCCGTAGAAGACGAGGAGTACGCGTACTCGTGGCAGCCCGAGCGCCATGTGGGCGGCGACGGACAGGTGCAGTCGGAGCAACCGGCGCAGCCATAGACGCCCCGCATATCCTGATGCACCCTCCGCCCGTTCTGCTTTGTGCAGGACGGGCGGTTCTGTTTGGGCCCGGCGCCCGCGCGCTACAGGGCATCGGCAATGCGCTGTTCGAGCTGGGCATGCACGGACCGGTTCTGCTCCCGCCCGGTGCGCACTTCAATCAGCGCGGACGTGCCGTTATGCGTGCGCAACGCTTCGCGCAGGGCCTGTGGCGTGGCGGGCGCCGCGTACGGCAGCTGGTAGGTAGCCGCCGCATGCGTAAACGAGCGGCCGTGCGGCGTGCCAAAGTACGGCTCAAAGACATCCGTGTGCTCGGCAATCGGCAGGAAGTGGAAGATGCCGCCGCCGTCGTTGTTCACCACCACCACCGTCACGGGCGCGTGCTGGAGCAGCGCCAGGCTGCTGATGTCGTGCCACAGCGCGAGGTCGCCAATCAGCAGCAGCACAGCTTGCCCTGTAGCATGGGCCAGGCCCGCCGCGGTGGCGACGGTGCCGTCGATGCCGCTCGCGCCGCGGTTGGCGTAGATGGGTCCGCCCGGGGCTGAAGGATTCGCGTAGCGGTTCATGTCGCGCACCGGCATGCTGCTAGCGCACACGAGGGGCTGCCCCGGCGTTCGCGCCGCAGCGACGGTGCGCGCCACAAGCGGCTCGGACAGCGCGTCGGCGCCATCGGCATACGCCATAAGCACACGTGCGGCCTGGGCGTCGGCCTGTTGCCACGCATCGCACCAAGCCGAGAGCCGAGGCGGCGCATCGTGCGACGTGAGGACCTCGGCCAGGGCCGGTAGGGCCGTTTCCCAGTGGTGGGTGACGCGGTGATCGGGATCGAGGCGCGACGGGCTGGGGCGCACTACGATGCGCCAACGGGGCCCGTGCGCCGCCAGGTACTGGCGCAGGCGCTTCGAGACGGCGCGGCCGCCGAGGTGCAGCACGGCCTCGGGCGCGTGGCGGTTCGCAAAAGCATCGGCCGCCAGCAGCTGATCGGCATAGGCGATGCGCAGCGCCTCCACGGCACCCGTCCGCAGCCCCGAGGTAACGTCTGCTACAAGCGGCCAGCCCAGGTGCGCGGCCATGCGCTGCGCGGCCGCGCGGTCGTCTGCCGTATCCAGCCGCCCGGCCACCACGAGGCCCCGCACGCCGTCCTGCCAATCGGCCATGCAGCGGGCCGCCGCCTCGGGCACCGACGCGGCCGGCACCGGATAGGTGGTGTACGGCGCGTCGCCTGCCAGCCACTGCGCCAGCGGCGCCAGATCGTTCGTTGCATCGCGGCCGTCGGGGACGGGGTCGAGCGGCTTCCGAAACATGGCGTTCACGTGCACCGGCCCCATGGGCCCGCGCACCGCCTGGTGAACGGCGTGCGCGGCGGTCGTCAGGACATACGCCAGATCAATCGCGGGCGTCGGGGGCGGCAGGTCGACCTGCCAGCGCGCATACGACCCAAACAGCTTCACCTGGTCGATGGTCTGGTTCGCGCCCGTATCGCGCAGCTCGGGCGGACGATCGGCCGTGAGGAGGAGCATGGGCACGTCGTCGGTGGCAGCCTCCACCACTGCGGGCATGCCGTTGGCAACGGCGGTTCCGGAGGTTGTAATCCACCCTGCGGGGCGCTGCGTGGCCCGTCCGTAGCCCAGCGCCGCGAAGGCGGTGCCGCGCTCGTCGACGTGCACAACGGCGCGCGCTTGGGGATGCTGCGCCACCGCCACCGTGAGCGGCGTAGAGCGCGAGCCTGGCGCAATAAAAAACGTGTCGACGCCGTGGCGCACCAGCGCCTCCACCAGCAGACGCGTCCACAGATGGGTGCGATTGGGGGCGTTGTGCACATACGATTCAGCGGGGGTGGGCATGCAAACAGCGGCTACGAGGAAAGCGACGCGTGGGGACGCTCCGGCGTGTAACGCTGCCTTGCCTCCTTGCACCAAGGAAACAGCAAAAGAGGGCTACTTCGTGTTTCAACAACCAAATAGCGACACGCCATGAACGTACTCAACCGTATTGCCCCCCATGCCCACTGGTTTCTCCGGATTTCGCTTGCGAGCGTCTTTCTGTACCACGGCCTCGCCAAATTTCCAGTGCTTGGCGCATTGGCCAGCATGATGAAGATGCCCGTGGCGATGGTTGCGGTGCTCGCGATCATGGAAACGCTGGGCGGCGCGCTCATTTTGGCCGGCGGCGTCGTGAATAAGGACTGGGTGACGCGCCTGGGCGGCTTGCTGCTTGTGCCCATCATGCTCGGTGCCATCTTTATGGTGCATGCGCAGCACGGCTGGAACTCGGTGAATATGGGCAGCGGCAATATGGGCCGCGGGATGGAGTTTCAGGTGACGCTGCTCTTGCAAGCCCTCACCTTTTTGGTGGTGGGTAACGCATTCAACGGACTCCAGATTGGCACTGGGGCGCACAAGCCGCAGGCGGCCGCGCAATGAGCCGCGGACCGATATGCTGTGGAAAACGAAGCCGCTCCGGGACCGCCGGGGCGGCTTCGGTCATGATCCCTCGGGGGCGTCGTGGTAGGCGGACAGCAGCTGCTCGGCGGCCTCGAACGAGCTGAGCGTGCCGTCGAGCACGCGGGCTTCCACGGCCGGACGCAGGGCGCGCACCGCCTCGTCCTGAAAGAAGTCGTCGCGGAGGCGCTGTTCGATGGTTTGTTGCATCCAGTGGCGCGCCTGTTCGTGGCGCTGCTCGGCGAAGAAGCCGTTCGCTTTGGTGTGGGCCACGTACGCCTCCACCACGTCCCACACCTCGGCGATGCCCTGCTGTTGGAGGGCCGAGCACAGCACCACCGGCGGCGACCAATCGGCGGGGCCGGGCGGAAAGAGGTGCAGCGCATTTTGGAAGTCGCGCCGCGCCCGCTCGGCCGCGGATCGGCGCTCGCCCTCGGCCTTGTTGATGACCACCGCGTCGGCCATCTCCACGATGCCGCGCTTGATGCCCTGCAGCTCGTCGCCCGCGTTGGCCAGCGCAAGCAGCACGAACACGTCGACCATCGAGTGCACCGTAACCTCCGACTGCCCCACGCCCACCGTTTCGACGAGCACCACATCGTAGCCCGCGGCCTCGCACAGCAGCATCGTCTCGCGCGTCTTGCGGGCCACGCCGCCGAGCGAGCCCGCCGTGGGCGAGGGCCGGATGAAAACCTCGTCGCGGGCACTGAGCGCCTGCATGCGCGTCTTGTCGCCCAGAATGCTTCCGTGGCTCTGCGTACTGCTCGGGTCAATCGCGAGCACCGCGAGGCGATGCCCCGCGTCGATGAGGTGACCGCCCAACGCTTCGATAAACGTACTCTTGCCCACGCCCGGCACGCCGGTGATGGCCACGCGCAGGGCATGGCCGGTGGCCGGCATCACCGCGGAGAGCACCGCGCGCGCCACATCCCGATGATCGGTCCGTGTGCTTTCCAGCAAGGTGATGGCCCGGCTGAGCATGGCGCGATCGCCCGCCCGGAGCCCGTCGACGATTGTATCGCGGGAAGGCACCGGCCGTCGCTGCTTCAGGTGCTGCTTGAGGTTGGGGTTGAGCGGCTGCCCGCCGCCCGCGCCCGACGACTCCGACAGGTGCGACTCGGACGCGTCAGACATAGCACAGCGCGGGGAACGGACAGGTAGGCAACGGACCGTCTTTACGCGGCTTCTGTCGCGCCGTTCGACGATGCATCCGATGCGGCACGGCCTTCGCCCGCGGAGGACGACCCGTTTGCCGCGCCGTTGCCATTGTTCTTCGCCGGCTGGCTCTTCGATCCGTAATCGTTCACGTAAAACCCGTCGCCCTTAAAGATGAGGCCGGCCTGCCCGCTGATGATGCGCTCCACAGGCTGTCCGGTTTCTGGGCACTTCTCCAGCGGATCGGCGGTGATGCGTTGCTGAATTTCGAAGGTGGTGCCGTCTTCGCGGCGGTACACGTATGTTGGCATTGGTCGGTTTGGTCGATGGGTAGCATGACAATCGGTGTGCCGACGACGCGCGCACGGACACGGTTCTTCCGATCTCGTGAAATCTCGACAACGCCGGGCAGCGGCCCGTAGAACAAGGCGGCGCTTACCCGCGGCCGTAGTCATCCTCCAGGCGGATGATGTCGTCCTCCACGCACAGGCCCATCTGTGTCTCGATGAACACCAGGTAGTCGTCGCCGGTGTTTTCGATGCGGTGCACGTCGCCCACTTCAATAAAGAGCGTGTCGCCCGCGGCCACGTCGATGGTCTCATCGTTGTGCGTAAACACGCCCGCGCCGCGCACAATCACCCAATGCTCCTTGCGGTGCTCGTGCTTTTGCAGCGAGAGGCGCTCGCCCGGGTTTACCACAATGCGCTTTACGCGGTAGCCCGGCTCGTTCAGGTATTCTTCCCAGCGCCCCCACGGGCGGTCGTCGGCGTCGAGTAACATGTGGTTGAATGGCTTGGGTGTGTAGTGCGTGAATGGTGTAGAATAGGCGCTGCCGGAGCGTTGCACCAGCAGGCGCCCAACGTCCAACAAAAGTTATGCCGGCGCCGCTTCATCGGCCGTGTCGGCAATGGCCACGGGCGTCCCCACGGTGCGTAGCAGCACCGAGAGCACGATCATCCCAAGCGGCAGAAGGATCCAGGGCGAGATGCCAAACCCGGCGGGCAGGGTACCAAGCAACAGCGCCACTACGCCTACGGCCAGTGCATACGGCAGCTGGGTGCGTACGTGCTCGATATGGTCGCAGCCGGACGCCATCGACGACAGGATCGTGGTGTCGGAGATAGGCGAACAATGATCGCCCCACACCGATCCGGCCAAGACGCAAGAGATCGACGAATAGATGATGTGGTAGTGCGCCGGATCGCCCATGCCGTTGGCGACGAGCACGGCCCACGAGAGCGGCACCACCAGCGGCATCAGGATGCCCATGGTGCCCCAGCTCGATCCGGTGGCGAACGCAGTGGCCGCCGCGAGCACGAAAATGATGGCCGGTACCACGCCTGGCGGCAGCGTATCCCCCAGCACCGAGACCAGGAAATCGGCGGTGTGCAGCACCTCGGTGATGGAGGAGAGCGACCAGGCCAGCACCAAAATGATCATCGCAAACAGCATCGACTTGAGGCCCGCGTACCACGCCTCGACCACCTCTTCCAAACTTAACAGGCGCTGCCCAAACGACAGCACAGCCGCCGCCAGCACGCCCAGCAGCGAGCCCCACATGAGCGACTTGTAGGAATCGGCCGCCCCAATAATTTCGCGCAGCGGCGCCTCGTAGCCCACCGACTGCGCGCCGGTTACGTACAACGACGCCAACACAGATCCTACCAGCACCACCACCGGAACGATGGCATTGAAGGCGCGGCGCGGAATATCGGCCGGGGGCTCCAGTTCGTCGCCCTCAGCCGCTGCAGCGTCCACTTTGGCATTGGGGCCAAGCACATCGCCGGTGGTACGGGCGCGCTCCTCGGCGGCCCGCATGGGGCCAAACTCGCGGCGCGACGACGCGATGGCAAACACAAAGTAGAGCGCCAGGATGGGATAAAAGCTGTAGGGAATGGATTGCAGAAAGATGCTGTATGCCGACTGGCTGAACCCTTCGATGCTCGCGACCGCCGTGCCCACCAATCCGACTTCGTACCCAATCCACGTCGTAACGAAGGCCAAGCACGCCACCGGCGCGGCCGTCGAGTCGACAATGTAGGCAAGTTTCTCGCGTGAGATGCGCAGCTGATCGGTAACCGGGCGCATGGTGTTGCCCACCACGAGCGTGTTGGCGTAATCGTCAAAGAAAATGCCGACGCCCATCAGGCCCGTAGCCACCTGCCCGCGGCGCGAATTATCGGCCCACGCGGTGATGCGGTCGACGATGCCGTAGGTGCCGCCATTTTTAGAGATGATGCCCACCATACCGCCAATCATCAAGGAGAACAGGATGATGGCCGCATGGCTTTCGTCGGCCAGCGCCCCCAGCACGTACACCTGGAACGACTCCAGGAGTCCAACGAATGCGCCCGTGAGCGAGAGCTCGATAGCCATCCATGCCCCCACCCAAATGCCCAGAAAGAGCGCCGGCACGACGCGCCGAAAGATCAGGGCGATGACAATAGCCAGCAGCGGCGGCAGGATGGACAGCCACCCCGGCAGCCCGCGCGTGGTTGTGGCGGCGATGACCGCGCCGTCGCGCACCACACGCAGCGTCGGGCGCCACGCGCCGTCTACCACCGCCGCATCGGTCGTCCACACGCCCGCAGCGGCATCGTACGTGAGCGGGTAGGAGCGCCCTTCGAGCTGGAGCACCGGCGGCTGCGCCGTCGCAGAATCGGCAGGCACCGACACTTCAAAAGAGATGCCGTGCAGCACCAGGTCGGGCGCCGTGAGGGGCGCAGCGTCTTGCGCCTGTACCGGCGCGGCGAGCCACCAAAGGGCGCAGAGAACAGCAAATACGGTGCGCATAGAAACGACAAGCAGTTGCATAAACAACGAGGAAGGCAGGCGACGCGCGGCAGATTATTCCGTGCCGAAGATGCGATCGCCAGCGTCGCCCAAGCCTGGACGGATAAACGCGTTGGCGTCAAGTTCGCGGTCTACCGTGGCCGCTACGATGGGCACCTCCGGGTGGTCGGCCTGCAGCCGCTCGATGCCTTCGGGCGCGGCGACCAGGCATGCAAACGTAAACTGCTGCCCGCCCGCTTGCTTCAGGTGCCGGATGGCGTGCGAGGCGCTGCCGCCCGTTGCCAGCATCGGATCGACCACAAACACGTGCGCCTCGGCGAGGCCGTCGGGGATGTTGCTGTAGTAGTCGACCGGGCGGTACGTCTCTTCATCGCGGTGCATGCCCAAGTGGCCGACGCGCGCCTCGGGCACAAACCGCACAAAGCCATCCACCATGCCGAGCCCCGCCCGCATGATCGGCACCACGATGACATCTTCCGCCAAGGCGTAGCCGGTGGTAGTTTCCAGCGGCGTTTCGATAGCCGTTTCTTTCAGCGCAATGCTGCGCATGGCTTCGTACGCCAGTATCGCCGCTGCATCGGACACCGTTTTTCGAAACTGTCCGTGGGGCGTTTCGCGGCGACGCAGGATGGTGAGGTCGCGTTTCAACAGCGGGTGATCAACGACAGTAAGTGATGCCATGAGGAGCGTGGAGGCGACCAAGCAGGAACGGAATGCGAGCAGCGTGTGGAGGGGCTATGCCTCTTTATCCTTCTGGCGTTTTTCCTCGCGCACGCGATCGGCCACTTTCTCGTTTTCGATCCATGGCATGCGCTTAAAGTAGCTCGTCGTCATCTCGCGGACCTCGCCAGAGAGCGCCACGAGCGCAATCAGGTTGGGCAGCACCACGAGGCCCAGGGCAATGTCGCCCAGTGTCCAGATGGTGGTAAGCGCGGTAACGGCCCCCACGAAGTTCATGATGACGAATACAATTTTGTAGGGAACGATGGCTTGCTTCCCGAACAGGTAGTTGGCGCAGCGGTCGCCGTAGTAGCTCCAGGAGATGGCCGTGGAGATGGCAAACAGCAGCACGCTCAGCAGCACGATCATGTCGCCCCAGTCGCCCAGCGGTGCGAGGCCGCGTTCAAAGGCAAGCTGCGTAAGCGGCGCGCCGGTCTCTACCGCGGGTCCGTAGAGGGTTTCGAGCGTCGTGCCATCGGCGGCTACGGCCACGCCCCGGTCGGGGTAGAGCGTGCCCGTAAAGAGGTTCTGGAAGTTAGCCTTCGAGGTGCAGCCGCCCGGGCAGGCCGTGTAAAAGGTGTCGACCACAGCTTCATTCCAGGCAAACTGCACGGCGTCCGCTTCAACCTGCGGCACGCCATTTTCGATGGTTATTTGCGCGGGCACCGTGTTGCTGCTCAAAATCTGTCCGCTTTCTTCCACGCGGTAACTTACGGCGTTGCCGTCCAGATCGAGTTGCGTGGGCACGGTGTCGTCCCACACCCCAGTGACGATGATGGCGAGGCCCGTGAGCGTACAAATGACGATGGTGTCAATGAACGGCTCCAGCAGCGCCACCACGCCTTCGGAGACCGGCTCGTCGGTCTTGGCTGCCGAGTGCGCGATGGGCGCCGAGCCCTGCCCGGCCTCGTTCGAGAAGAGCCCTCGCTGCACGCCGTAGATCATGGTGAGCAAGAACACCCCTGCGCCGGTTCCTGCCACGCCCGAGGTGGGGTTGAAGGCCTCCGTGAGCACCGTCATGAAGGCGGCCGGCACCTGCGGCAGGTTGAACGCCAGAATGCCGAGTGCCCCCAGCACGTAGATCGCGGCCATGACCGGAGCCACAATGCCTGTGACCTTCCCGATGCGCCGGATGCCCCCAATTACGACGAGGCCGATGATGCTTGCCACCACCAGCCCCGTAGTCCATACCGGAATGCCAAAGTCGCCCAGGAGGACATCCGAGACGGTGTTGGCCTGCACCGCGTTGCCTGTCAAAAACGAGGTCATCATGAGCATGATGGCAAAGAAGCCAGCCATCGGTTTCCAGCCCAGCCCCTTATCGATGTAGTACATGGGGCCGCCGGACACGGTACCTAGCAGCGCATTGCCAGGCGCCTCCGTCTGCCGATAGCGCTGCGCGAGCGTGACCTCGGTGTACTTTGTGGCCATGCCCAGGAGCGCGGTGACCCACATCCAGAAGAGGGCGCCGGGCCCGCCAAAGTGGATCGCCAACGCGACGCCCGCGATATTTCCGATACCTACCGTCGCCGAAAGGGCCGTGGTGAGCGCCTGAAAGTGCGGCACGTCGCCGGGCTCGTCGGGATCGTCGTATTTGCCAGACGTGACGGCGAAGCCGTGGGCCAAACGCCGAAATTGGATAAACCCGAGGCGTATGGTAAGAAACACGCCCGTGCCCAGCAGCAAAACCACAACCCACGGGATGCTTCCGTCGCCCACCGGTATGCCGAGGTCCCAGACAAACCAGACGAGCCAATCTACAATTTCCTTGAACATATAGTCGCGTTAGCACTCCAGTCGAACGAACATGAACGCCCCCGCCAGGAAGGACAAAGCAAGGGCACCGGGTTGTGCACCGGCCTGCTTCCATGCGAGGATAACATCGGTGTAATATAGTGGCGAGACGCAAGGGCTGCAACCCCGCATCCCGCTACTCGAAATCCTTGCATGAACTTTTGCGTGCCGGCGTGCTCTTCGCCCCCTTCGTTTGAGGCGATGACAAGAGGTGGGGCGCTTTTTCGATGCGCTGCGCGTGCAGCCGACCGGAATGAACCGGACAGCCACCTGAACCATCAACGCTCCCTTTTTATCATCAACCAACGTTGTCATTGCGAGCGATCGATGGGAGCGCGGAGGCCTTTAAGGGCAATCTCCGCATTGGATCGTCTGTCTCAACACACGGAGATCGCCGCGTCCCTCACGCTGTTCGGTCCTCGCGATGACACAATGATTTCTGCTTTTTTGATTCGTTGGGCGTGCAGTTGGTCAAATCCGTCCGAACAGCCATCTGAATCATTGACGTATCGTTTCTGCATTTCACCCCTGTTGTCATTGCGAACGACTGAAAGGAGCGTGGAGGCCTTATAGGTTATCCTGGAAGGGGGGCTTTGGGTCATGCTGAAAGCGAGGCCTTTAGGTCATTCCGAAGGGGCAATCTCCGCATTGGATCGTCTGTCTCCATACACGGAGATCGCACCACAGGAATGACCTTCGGCCTCCACGTCTTTCACGTCCGCTCATTCCTCGCGATGACAAGGAGGGAATTTTTTTGTTGTGCGTTGAGCGTGCAGTAGGGGCAACCTGGCCCAAACAGCCGATTGAACCATCGACGCTTGACCCTTCATCCAACCATTCCTGTCATTGCGAGCGAACGCAGTGAGCGGGGGGGCTTTACGTGGTACAACCTCCACAAACGAGCTTGAACGTACCGTACAGTGGTAGGTGACCGCTCAATCTAGAAATACAATCTCCACAACAGGGCATTTTCTGCCATAGACAAGATCCTAACTGACCCGCGCGCCTACCGATGCGCGTCTTTGTTCGTACTCCGGAGCTGCGCCTTGTAGCGCTCAAGCTGCCGCCGCAGGTGATCGACGCAAAGCTTTACCGCCGCCTCATGCGTCGACGCCTTGTCGGCTGCAGACAACCGCTTCTGGTACACGTCGATGTTAATCTCGGCGGTCTTTTCCTCGGCGGGTGAGTTGTCTTTCCCGAGAATGACATGCGCATCGACAATGCCGTCGTAATAGCGCTCTAGCTTCTGGGTGCGCTGCTCAACGTGGGTGCGCAAACTGTCGGTGAGGTCGACGTGACGAGCGGTGATCTGCACTTTCATAAACAGTCGCGGGTAGTCGTGGTAGCATGTGAGCGCCGTATGGATGCGGCATGTTATCTCATTGTGTACTCCGGGATATGTTTCGGTGCGCGCGCGGTATTGCACCGGATCGTAGCCCCACGTTCCTTTTGCCGTCTACCCTCCGTGTGCCATGTTCTTCTCGCTGCTGCTTGTCACCTTCACGCTCGCCTGTGGCACCGCGGCCCTCGTGCATCTGCTCTTCCGGCAACCCATTCAAGCCATTCTGGAGGCTGTTATCGACCCGGAATTGGGCGGCGCGTGGCAGCGCTACATCCTGTTTGCGCTGTACGTGGTGGGCATCTCGGGGGGCGTACGGCTCTACGATCTGGAGCGCTACATCACGGGCCTGGGCCCCAAGGATGCGCCGCTGCGGCTTACCACCGAGCGCTGGACCCTGGAGGCGTACCGCACCATCATCGAAACGCTGCAGAGCATCGCCTGGATGCTGCTCGTCTTTTTCGGATTGGCCCTGATCGCGTTCGTCATTCGGCGCGGACTTGCCCTCCGCCGCGGCTCGCGCGATGATGCGGCGTAACACCGACACCGGGCCCCATTGGATCTTCACACGGTGGCCCCGGTTCATTGGTGGAGTTAACGGTGTAAACCTTTCGGTGCTTTTATGACTGCTCCCCTCGCTTCTGCTCCGCCGTCGCCAACCGCGCCAAACGACACGATGCGCGCGCGCATCGCCGACACGTTTGCTGCACAACGGGCCCACACGGCCCGCCTCCGCCGCTCGACGGCCGCTGAACGACGCGACAAAATCCGCCGCCTGCGCGATGCGGTGCAGGCCCGCCGCCAAGACCTGCGCGATGCCCTATACGCCGACTTCCGCAAAGCAGCCCCCGAGGTGGACCTCACCGAGGCCAAGAGCGTCATCGACGAGGCCGACTTTGCACTGCAGCACCTCGACGAATGGATGGCCCTGGAGCGCGTGGCCACCCCGCCGTTGCTGCTGGGCACCCAATCGGAAATTCGGTACCAGCCGAAGGGCGTGGCGCTCATTCTCTCGCCCTGGAACTATCCCTTCAACCTTACGCTGGGCCCCCTCATCGCGGCGCTCGCGGCCGGCTGCGCCGTCACGCTCAAGCCGTCCGAGTTCACTCCGCACAGCAGCGCGGTGATGCAAGACCTCATCGCGTCGCTGTATGCGCCCGCGGACGTCGCGCTGTTTCGGGGCGACAAAACCGTGGCGCAGGCCCTGCTCGATCAGCCGTTCGACCACATCTACTTCACGGGCAGCCCGTCGGTGGGGAAGATCGTGATGCGTGCGGCTGCCGAGCACCTCGCGTCCGTTACGCTAGAGCTGGGCGGCAAGTCGCCGGTGGTGGTGGATGCCAGCGCCGACCTCGACGACGCGGCGCGCAAAATTGTGTGGGGCAAGTATACCAACACCGGCCAAACGTGCATCGCCCCCGATTACGTGTACGTGCATGCCTCGGTGCACGACGCGCTGGTCGACCGCATGCGCCAGTGCATCACCGACTTCTACGGCGACGCCCCGCAGGACTCGCCCGATTACGCCCGCCTGGTCAGCGACAAGCACTTTCGGCATGTGTCTGGGCTCCTCGACGAGGCGATACAAGACGGCGCAACCGTGGCGGCCGGCGGCACCTGCGCGGCAGATACGCGCTACGTGGCGCCTACGCTGCTTACCGACGTGCCACCCGACAGCCGCATCATGGCGGAGGAAATCTTTGGGCCGCTGCTGCCGGTGCTTCCGTTTCAGGCGCTCGACGACGCCATTGCCGCCATCAACGACCGGCCGAATCCGTTGGCGCTGTACATCTTTTCGGAGCACGAGCGAACCACCGAGGCCCTTCTCAACCGCACCGTGGCCGGCGGTAGCTGCGTGAACGACGTCCTGATTCACTACATGAACCCCCACCTGCCGTTTGGCGGCGCGGGGCACAGCGGCATCGGGCGGGGGCACGGCGTGTATGCCTTTCGGGAGTTCTCGAACGCCCGCTCGGTGGTGCGGCGCACGGCCGGGTCGAAGGTCATGCAGACGCTGTATCCGCCCTATCGCGGATGGATGAAGCGGCTCACCGACTGGGTCGTGCAGTGGTCGTAGGGCGCTGCCTACGCCTTTCGTTGGGCCGCGGCCGCCGGGAGTGATACGTACAGCCCGTCGGCCGGCAGCCCGCGCATGACCCGCGCCAGGGCCTGCGCGAGCGTCGTGAGCACCAGTTCGATGCGCACGTTGCGCGTGGTAAGGGCCAGCGCCTCCTCAATGAGGATCACCATCGCCTCCAGGTTTGCATCGGGCAGGTTGTCGCAAAACCGCGCAATCGCTTCGCGCTGATCGACGTTTACAAGCGGTGCTTCGGTGCCCAGTGCGCGGTACAAGATGAGGTCGCGCACCCAGCGCAGCATGAGCTGCAGGGCGTTTTTGAGCGATTCCCGCCCGCTATTGCGCAGGCGCTGAATCTGGCTGTTGAGGGTTTGGGTGGACTGCGTGTAGGCGCTCCGCAGATACTCCAGCACCAACATGCGGTGCTCTAAGAGCGCCTCGTTTTCGTGCAGCGCCAGCGCCCGCTCAAGCGAGCCGTCGGCCATGCGCGCCAGCATTGCCCCGCGCTCATCGGCCACGTCGGTGTACCGCCGCAGCCCGCGCTGAATCGCGGCCTCCGAGAGCATGTCGAACCGGAGCTTCTGGCAGCGCGAGGTAATGGTCGGCAGGAGATCTTGCGGACGGTGCGTGGTGAGCAAAAAGACGGTACGCGGCGGCGGCTCCTCCAGCAGCTTCAAAAACGCGTTGGCCCCTTCCTCTCGCATCCGATGCACATCCGGCACAATGCCCACCTTGTAGCGCCCCTCGCCGGCATGCAGGCTCATGGGCCGCAGCAAGTCGTTGTGCACCTGATCGATGCGGTACAGCACCTGCTTGTTGGACGTGGCCGTGGGATCATCGAGCGACGGGCGTTGCGCGTACCCCACCGGCGCATACGGATTGTCGCCCAGGCGCTTAATGCGCTGCGCCATGTCGTCCTCATCCCGTTTGCCCTCTTGGCTCCACGGATGAGGCATGAGCACGTGCACATCCGGGTGCACCATGCGGCGCGTTTTGCGGCAGGCCGCGCACGACTCGCAGGCTTCGGCGCGCTGCTCGGTGCACTCCAGCGCCCGCGCCATCTCCAGCGCCGCCGCGCGCTTCCCCACGCCCGCCGGGCCATGGAACAGGTACGCGTGGGCCACCCGCTCCTGCGCCAGCGTGCGGCGCAGCGTACGCTCCACCCGCTCCTGCTCAATGAGTGCTGTCCAGGCCATAATGCGCTCCGGCGTACTCGTTTACGTGTACCGTTTACGTGTACTCGTCCAGCTGATGCGCGTGCAGGTACTCCACCACATTTTTCACCTGCTGCGTGCTTTCGCGTTTGCACACCAACAGGGCATCATCCGTTTCGACCACCACGGTATCGTGCATGCCTACAAGCACCACGAGGCGGTCGTCGTCGCTCTGCACGTAGTTGCGGCTGCTATCGTGCACAATCACCTGGCCCTCCAGGGCGTTGCCGTGCTCGTCTTTGTCGCGGAGCTCGTACACCGCGCGCCAGTCGCCCACGTCGCTCCACCCAAAGTCGCCCGGCACCACGCGCACCGTATCGGCCCGCTCCATGACGCCGTAGTCGATGGAGATGCGCGGACTCTCCTGAAAGGCCGTGTGCAGCACCTCCTGCTCCTCGGGCGTGTCGGCGGCTTCGCGCACCGGCTGAAACGCCTCGTAGGCCTTGGGCAGATGCGTGTGGAGCTGCTCCATGATCGTGTCGGCCCGCCAGATGAACATGCCGCTGTTCCACAGGAAGTCGCCCGAGTCGATAAAGCGCTCGGCGGTGGCCACGTCCGGCTTTTCGGCAAAGGTGCGCACCGGGTAGGCGTCTAAGGCGGCCTCGTCGATGCTGGGGCCATCGTACTGAATGTAGCCGTATCCCGTGGCCGGGTGCGTAGGCTGAATACCGATGGTGACGAGCGTTTCCGGCGCCTGGGCGGCCTCAATGGCCACGTGCAGCGTCTCGTGAAAGCGCTGTACGTTCTGGATCATGTGATCCGCCGGCAGCACAATCATGGTCGCGTCTTTATCGCGGGCCTGCAGCTTCGCCCCGGCGTATGCAATGCACGGGGCAGTATTGCGGCTAATGGGCTCGGCCAGAATGTTCTCCTCGGGCACAGCCGGCAGCTGCTCTTTCGTTTGCTGCACGTAGCGCTCGTGCGTCACAATCAGGCACCGCTCGGGCGGCACCAGCCCTTGCAAGCGGGCAACGGTGTTTTGAATGAGCGTTGCGTCGCCAAAGACGTTCAGAAATTGCTTGGGACGGGCTTTGCGGCTGGCGGGCCAGAACCGGCTGCCAATGCCTCCGGCCATGATAACGGCATATGTAGCCATGATGGGCGCAGCGCTTTGTGGAGAAAAGTGCGGAACGGATAAGGTAGGCACCACGCGGCACATAATCAGGCGGGCCGTGCGGTGCGCTGCTGTTGTTTGTGTTAAAAATCAACCGGATGGCCCCATGCAAGGAAAATCCCCACACCCGTCCCCGGTCCCCACGGACAAGGAGGCAGGGACTCTGACGCACTCGCGGGCTGCTCTGCGGCGTTTTTCTTGCGTGTACACCGTGCCCGACACCATTTTATTCAGCACGCTTCCGTATGTCACACGACGCCAAGATTGCCGATCTTTCCAATCAGTACCATGACGATCGCGTTCTTAAAAGCTACCTGCAGCGCGTCCTTCCCGCGGATGTGCATGCAGCCATTGCGCCCGACCTGGAGTCGCTCGGTGCTATTGCGGCCAACGAGCTGTACGACCTGCAGCTGGCCGACCGTCTCAATGAGCCGCGGCTGACGCAGTGGGATGCGGCCGGAAACCGTATCGACCACATCGAGCTGACGGATGTGTGGAAGCGGGCGCTGGTGCTCGCGCCCGAATACGGCGTAATTGCCGCCCCGTACGAGCAGGCGCACGGCGCCTACAGCCGCATCCATCAGTTTGCACTTGCGCATCTGTTCATTCCGGCCACCGACATGGCGGCCTTCTTGATGGCCACCACCGACGGCGCCGCCCGCACCATCAGCCGCTTTGGCAGCGACGAACTGAAGGCCACCGCCTTGCCGCACCTCACGAGCCGCTCGCCGGAGGCCTTCTGGACCGCCGGGCAATGGCGCACCGAGCAAACCGGCGGGTCGGACCTGAGCCGCATCCAAACCGAGGCGCGCTACGAGGACGGGCAGTGGCGCCTCTACGGCCGCAAATGGTTCACCTCCTCCAGCATGGCCAACATGGCCCTCGTGCTGGCCAAGCCCGCCCCCGATGCGTACGACGGCCTGGGGCTGTTCTACCTGCCCATTCGCACCGAAGCGCGCAGCGTAAACGACGGCATCCGCGTGAACCGCCTCAAGGAAAGCATGGGCGCTCGCAAGCTGCCGGTGTCCGAGATTCAGCTGGATGGCGCCGCCTGCAGCCCCATTGGGCCGCCCGACGAGGGCGGGCGCTACCTGACCGAAATGGTGGAAATTGCGCGCACCTGGAATGCCGAAATTGCGGTGGCGTACATGCGGCGCGGCATTGCCCTGGCGCGCGACTTCAGCCGATCGCGCACCGCCTTTGGCACGCCCATCATTGAAAAGCCGCTCCACTACGACACCATGGCCGGCTTGCAGGCCACCTACGAGGGCGCGTTTCACCTCACGTTTCGCCTTGTGGAGCTCCTGGGAAAACGCGAGGCCGGCTCGCTGTCTTCCACCGAGCAACACCTGCTGCGGGCGCTCACGCCCATCGTGAAGCTGACGACTGCGAAGCAAGCGGTGGAGGTAACCAGCGAGGTCATGGAGGCCTTTGGCGGCGCCGGATTTGCCGAAGACACCGGCATCCCGGCCCTGATGCGCGACGTGCATGCCCTGCCCATTTGGGAAGGCACGACCAACGTGATGTCGCTCGTGGCCCTACAGACGCTGCGGCGCAATGGGTACTTGCAGGCCCTCACCGACGAGCTGAACCGCTGCGCCGCCGCGGTGACAACCCCGGAGCTGAAGCAAGCCGTCGATACTGCGCGGGCTGCGTTTCGGAATGCGGTCAGCTGGCTCTCCGACGCCACGAAAGAAGACGAGCAGGCCCCGCAGGCCGGCGCCCGTCGGTTTGCGCGCACCATTGGACAGGCTCTAGAGCTCGCCCTCCTGGCGCGCCACGCGCAGTGGGCCCTGCAGCATGAGGGCGGCCGCGCCGTCGCCGTCGTCGAGCATTTTGCAGCCCAGGGCATCGACCGCATTGCCCCGCGCCGCCACTACGATGCCTATCAGCTGGCGCAAGACCGCACCCGCCAAACGCTGTTTCAGATGTGAGACGTACGTACCGTCCGAAAACGCATGACGCATGCGCCGAGGGCCGCGTGTCGGTGAAACGGTTTGCCGTTTATTTGACACGTACCGGAGACACGTAACATGTGCCGCTGGTACGTGTCTACCGCACACGGCGTCCTACTGCCGACCAACGAATCAACGGTGAGCTGCGTATGCCTACGGCTTCCTCCCCTTCTGCCCATCGGTTGCACGAGGCGCCGCTGGTTCCGGCAACGGGCCTCCGGTGGTACCTCGCGGCCGAGTTTGCGTTACTGTTCGTGGGGCTTCCGCTGCTGCTGTACACGCAGCGCATGCACCTTGACGGCCTCATTGCGCCGATCCTCATGGGCCTGGCGCTCGGCTGCGGCGCCCTCTTGTACTACGACCGCTCGTTCGATCGCACGCGCCTCTGGAACCGGGCGGCGGCGCGGTCGCACCTGGGCACTGTCGGCCGCTTTTTTCTCGCGGGCGGCGCGCTCACGGTCCTCATCGTGGCAGCCCTGCGGCCCGATCTGCTCCTGTCCTTTCCGCGTGAGCATCCGCGCCTCTGGCTCATCATCGTGTGCACCTACCCCGTGGTGTCGGTCTACCCGCAAGAGGTCATCTTCCGCGCGTTCCTCTTTCACCGCTACGATGCGCTCTTTCCGCAACGCGCCACCAAAATTGCCGTGAGCGGCGTGGCCTTCGGACTCGCGCATATCGTGTTTGCAAACTGGACGGCCCCGCTCATGACGGCCGTGAGCGGCTGGGTGCTGGGCTACCGCTACACGCGCTCGCACTCCACCCTGCTCGTTACCGTCGAGCATGGGCTGTGGGGCGCCTTTGCATTTACCATCGGGCTGGGGTGGTACGTGTACAGCGGCGCCATTGGATGAGCAGCGCTCCTTACGCCGGCCGCACGGTGCCAATGCGCACGGGGGCCTCGCCCATTGCGCGCCACGTCTCCATCGCGGCATCGGCTGCATCCGGCGCAACAACGGCAACCAGCCCGATGCCCATGTTAAACGTCTGGCGCATGTCGCCGGTGGGCACGTCGCCGGTGGTTTGGATGAGATCGAAGAGCGGGCCCGGGGTCCAGGCGTCGTAGTCTACAGCCGCTACGCAGCCCTCGGGCACGACGCGGCGCAGGTTGCCCGGCAGGCCGCCGCCGGTGATGTGTGCGCAGGCGTGGACCAGCTCCTCGGCCACCAGCGCCTGGATGGCTGCTAGGTACGACCGATGCACGCGCAGCAACGCCTCGCCCACGGTTTCTCCGCCCAGCGCCTCCGGCGCATCGTCCACATCGTACGCGCCAAAGAGCACCGTGCGCGCCAGCGTGTAGCCGTTGGTATGCAGCCCATTGGAGGGCAGCCCAATGAGCACGTCGCCCGCCGACACCCGCTGCGGTCCCAGAATCTTGTCTTTCTCCACGAGGCCCACAATGCACCCGGCCAGGTCGTAGGCATCCGCCGGATACACATCGGGCATCTCTGCAATCTCGCCGCCCACCAAGGCGCATTCGTTGGCCGCACACGCCGTCGCAAATCCACCCACCACGGCTTCGGCCACCGCCGGCTGCAAGGTGCCCGTCGCGTAGTAATCCAAGAAGTACAGCGGCACCGCCCCGCCCACGGCAATGTCGTTCACGCAGTGGTTCACCAGATCCTGCCCCACCGTGTCGTAGCGCCCGGCGCGGCTTGCCACCTTCACCTTCGTCCCCACCCCGTCGATCGAGGACACCAGCACCGGCCGCTCGTACCCCGAGAGGTCCAGCTCAAAGAACGAGCCAAACGCGCCAATATCGGTGAGCACGCCGGGCGTGAAGGTCTGGCGCACCAGCGGCTTGATGCGATCAACAGCGTCGTCGCCTGCTTCAAGATCAACGCCGGCGTCTTTGTAGGTGGTCATGGCAACAGGGGAAGGTGGGTGAGAGCTACGTGCTAAGGGCCCGGCCAAAGAAGGCCTGAACGTGAATTTGTACGTGCTGATACCAGGGCAGGAGCGGGCGATACGCCCATACATCGAAGCCGGCCGCCTCTAGCGCATCGAGGTGCGCGAGGGCCCCAAGCCAGTAGCGCTTGAGGTGAAAGCGCAGCCGCCAGTCCACATCGCGCAGCACCAGTTGCCCCTGGCCCAGGGCATCGCGAATACGTACCGATTGCTTCCAGAGCAGCCGCCGCACGTCCTCGTTCATGCGGCCATCGACGAGTCGGACGTCCCGCACGCCGTGCTGATCCAGTTCGGCTTCGGGAATGAAGAGCCGGTCGTCGTCGAGGTCATCGGGGAGTTGCAACAAGCGCCCGAGCAGAAAAAATCCGCGCGAGAGCTCGGCCACGGGGTTGCGCGCAAACCGTTTGTGCCCGGCGAGGCCGGCCAACAAGTGGCCATGGGCAACCGCCCAGTCGTGCACAAAGGCATTCAGATCGGCCGCGGTGGCGAAGCGCGTGCGGCCGTGCAGGTGACGGGCGGCGCGCACCTGCCGGGCCAGCAGCGCACGATCGAGCCCGTGGGCCGCGCAGGCCTCGTACGCCGGCTGCGCAACCCCGGCCGGCAGCAGCTGCAGCGCGTCCCCCGCCGCTGCCCGCTCGGCCTCGTCGGCAAAGAAGTGGTCGTCGAACCCAAACGCCCCGTCGCCGCCCACCGCCTGCGGACGCGCCAGGGCGCTATGCCATGCCCACAGGGCCGTTGCGGCCGGTTGTTGGGCCGCGGGCCACGTGTCGTAAAGCGGACGCGGAAGCGTAGACACAGCAAAGGGAGTCAGTACAAGAGGGCGTACCGCTGTGTCCGAACCGCCGCTTTGCGCCTGGGATCCGCGAAGAACGCGTCAGTCGGACGGCGTGCGCGCGGGCTGCGGCGTGGGCGGCTCATCGGCTGCCTCAACGATCGTGTCGAACACGGTGTCGCCGGTGCGCAGCATGCGCCGCACGTACGGGTGACACAGCTGACAGTTGTGGCCAAACACAGCCTCGGCCTGCAGCGCTTCTACCGACGCCGCCCCTGTCGCCTCGGCGACGGCCTTCAGCTCGGCGAAGGTTTTCTGGAAGCAGTAGCAGCGGTCAATGTGCATGGGCTTGGTCAATCGTTATCATGAAGGGCGTGCAAGAGCAAGTGGGCACCCACGGTATCAGACAGCGCTTACGGCGTGGACCGCTGCAGCACCACATCGGCCGGCGCGATGCCCGCGGGAAACGAGCCGGTTTGTGTGCCATCGGGGCGGTGGAGGGTCACCGTACCGGCCGACGCAAATCCATTCTCGGCCGCCAGCCGGCCCACGTACAACCGCTCCACGGCCGCATCGTAGGCCAGCGTGCCAATGGGTGCGCCATCATCCGGAATACGCGCCGCAATCGTGTTCGTCGCGGTATTGAAACGCACGATGGTGTTGCCGCCCACCACCGTATGCACCACATCGGCCGATGGGCTGTGCCACACGCGCTGCCCCAGGCTGGCAGAGGTCAGCTGTCCGTCCAGACTAATTTCCGTTGTGATGGTGTTGGTGGAGGGGTCGAGCACGTGGATGGCGCCGTTGGTGCGATCGACCACCTCAAAGTTTTCGTTGTAGATGGTGGCGCCCGCGCAGAAGACCAGCAGTTCGCCATCGCCGTCGTGTACCAGCGCCCGGGGCACGTCGCATCCCACGGGCACGGCGTCGTCCATCACTGTACGGTTGGTCGCGTCAATCACCGCGAGGGTGCCGTTTTGGTTGCCCTCGGCCACGTAGAGCCGGTCGCCCACCAGGGCCATCCGCTCGGGCGATCCGCTCACGGGAATGGTGTCGACGATCTGGCGCGTGTCGAGATTGGCCACGTATACCGCGGGCTGCGGGTTGCTGGCGTAATCCTGGCTCGTGATGAATGCCTGATTGCCGCTGAACGCGACGTAGCGGGGATTGGGAATGCCGGAGAGCTGACCCACGCGGCTGTTGGTTTCGGCGTTGAAGATGTCGACGGTGCCGGTTTCGCCAAAGGCCACGTAGAGGCGTTCCTCGTAGCGCGCAAGGCTCTGGATGTACGACGCAAATCCGTCTTGGGCAGGCAGGCGCTCGGTGGCGTCGCTGGTTGGGTTGTAGAAGGTAAGGCTGCTGTTTTGATTGCCGAAGGCGCCGGCGTTGGCCACAACGACGCGTGCCGGGGCAGGTGGGGCATCGTCTTCGGTGCCCAGCAGGTCGCATCCGCTGAGTCCAGCGAGTAGAAAAAGAACGAGCAGGCGGTGCAGAACTGTGCGCATGGGTCGGTGGTGGGTTGCGATAGGTTAAAGCGAAAGACGTACGGTGATGCGTAGGTGCCGCGGCGGCATTGGATGGCCGTCGGCGACGGTGTATTGCGTGTTTAGGGCGTTGCGGAGTTGAAGGGTGGCGCCCAGGCGCGTTTGGGCGATGTGCGTGTGCCAGCGCAGGTGCGCGTCGGTTACGAGGTACGGCTCGCGCGTGCCATCGCCCGTGGGCCGCGCCCCAATGTAGCGGCTACTTAGGTCGAGCGCCCACCGGTGCCACTGCACCGTAAGCGATGGCTTGATGGTCGTTACCGGCAGAAAGGGCAGGCGCGTATTGTAGCCCGGGCGGCCCCGCACCGATCGGTCGCGGGCGTTGGTGTAGGTGGCCGCCACACGCGGCCGCAGGCTCCACGACGCCGCGGGGGTCCAGTGCAGCTCGGCCGATGCCTCGAGGCCCAGCGCGCGCACGTTCTGCACATTCTGCGGACGCCAGTAGCCGGCGGGCTGCGGCGTCCACACAATCTGATTGTACCGCCAGTTGGCAAACGCCGTCACCTCCATCCGATACCAGCCGCCCCGCACGTACGCGCCCACGTCGGTATTCCAGCTGCGCTCGGGTGCCAGCTGCGGGTTGCCGCCCGGCTGCCAGTACCGGTCGTTAAGCGTGGGCATGCGAAAGGCGCGCCCAACCTGTGCCTTGAGGGCAACCAGCGGCGCGCGCGCCACCTGCCAGTTGAGCCCAAGCCGCGGACTGATGGCCACAGCGCTTGCATTGCTCGCGGGCCGCGCGTAGCCATCGACGCGAAGGGCCGGGTGCACCGTCAGTCGGCCGTAGCGTCCGCTACCGCTTGCAAACAGACTGGCGTGGCCCTCGCGTGCTGCGGTTGCGAGCTGCGGATGCTGCGCCGTGACGCCGCGGGCATCGCCCCCGAAAGCCACGCGCCAGCGGTTGCCCCATGGCCGCCGCGCCGTAACGTCGACGGAGGCGAGCCATGTGCGGCCGGTAGTGGCAAGGTTTTGGGCCGGATCGACGTAGCGCAGGGTTTTGTGCTGCACCAGCCCCCCAATGTCGAGCGTGCCCCACGGACGCTGCCAGGTATCGGTGGCCCAGAGGCGCACGCTCTCGTCCCACTGCCGCGCCGCGGACGTGCCCCCCACGGCCGCCGGAATGCCGCGCTCCGCCTGGCTCCACCACCCCGAGACGCGGATGCGATGCGCGCCGGTGGTTACGGCTGTTGCGACGTAGGCATTCGCAAACTGCCGATCGGCGTTTGTGCGCTCCACACGGGTGGGCGGGAAGCGGGCCTCGTTGCGGTAGGAGTAGTCGCCGGCGGCTTGCCGGTAGGATACCGCGGCCACCGTGCTGAGCGGCCCAGCGCGGCCCGTAATGAGTCCGCTGCCCCCGCGTGCGCCAAACGCTCCCGCGTGCAGTTGCGTCTTCAAGCGAAATGCAGGTTGCGGCGCAACAGTTTGCAGATTCACCGCCCCGCCGATGCCGCTCGATCCGTAGAGGGCCGAGGCGGGCCCGTGCAGCACCTCGGCCTGTTGCAGCAAGACGGTAGGGAGGAGCGTCCAGTCGAGCTGCCCGAGTTGCGGATCGACGATGCGATGCCCGTCCAGCAGGACGAGCGTCTGGGCTGCGCCGGTGCCGCGCATGGACACCGAGGCGAGGCCGCCCGGGCCGTAGCGCCGAACGTGGAGCGCAGCCCGCTCGCGGAGTAATGTGGCCACCGAGCGGGCCCCCGTAGTGAGCAGGGCGGTCGAGTCGAACGTAGCGATGCGGGCAGGCGCCTGCGCTGCGGCCGTAGGAAGACGCGTAGCCATGACGGTCAGGCGCGGCAGTACCGCCTCCATCAGCGGCGCGCGCGACGTGTCGGGCGTTGTCGTCGTATCACGCGGTGCCCCTTGCGCGCACGTGGTGCGTGCGGCGCACAGGCTTCCAGCGAGCGTGAGCGCCCAAAGGATAAGAAGTGTTCGGTGCATCATAAATAAACGGCCCGCCCCTCAAAAAGGTGTAGGCCGCCACGATGCCTGCAGACGTGCGCTCAGCGCACGCATGCGCAACCGAAGACAGCGCCACACCTCAAGATCCCGGAGGTTATTGGCAAAACGCACGTCCGCGGCAGGTCTCCTGGCTTTCCGGAGGTACAGCGCTTTCAGCAGCTCGGCGCGCCCCTTCCCATCTGCGGGAGCAGACAGTGGCGCGCGCGTCCTCACCTCGAAGCGCCTCCGGTACACAGTTGCGGGTACAGCCCCAGCATCGAGCCTATGGCTCGCCTGGCGTTCCCTTTTAATCGTGCATCAGCAATGCACGAACCGGCAGCGTGTATCAATGAACGTTTGTGAATGTAGCGCGCGGCGCGGGTAAATCCAACAGATACGCCCATCCTTAACCGAAGCTATACACAAACGCAGTTTAGAACGGGCATTCTCGCGGTGCGCATAAAAAACGCCCCGCCAGCAGAAAGCCGACGAGGCGCTGTACGTGATTTGTATGTGCGGATGCCGACGAACCTCAGCCCACCGGCGGGCACTGACCGCCCCCGTATCCGCAGTTTTGCGTGAGCTTGCTGTTTGCATCAAGCTGCGGCTGCGGTATCGGGAAGAGCATGCGGTACATATTGCTCTGATCCTTGAAGATCCAGGGTGCCGTGAACGTGGGTGCGTACGGGTCACTGGGCGACGTGTAGGGGCCTCCGGATGCCGTGCCACCGCTCACCTGGTACCGGACGAGGTCTTGACGACGCAGCCCTTCGTAGTAGTGCTCGTGCCCGCGCTCCTGCAGGATGAGGCTACGCATTTGGGCCTGGGACAACCCGGTGGGCACCGCGCCTTCGTTCGGGTAGTCGGGATAGGCCCGCTCGCGCAGTGGAATGAGGGCGTCGCGCGCGGCCGACGGCTGTCCCATCTCATTGAGCGCCTCGGCCCGAATCAGATACATCTCGGACAGGCGGAACAACGGCAAGTCGTTGCTGGAGAACTGGGCCGTCTGGTTCGGGTCCACCTCAAACTTGAGCGGGCGGGCCCCGGCTGCCTCAATCGCGGGATTGCTTTCCAGCGTTATGCTTGGAATTTCGAGCGTGATGTCAAGCGGCGTATCGGTGCCGCGCACTTTCACCGTAGGCGTGTTCTCATTGCTAAAGCAGTTGATGCCATAGCACCCGGTGTTAGGCTCAGAGTAGGTGCGCCCCACGAGAAAGCCCTGGGTGCGCACGTCATTGCGCACATCGTCCCGCGTGCCGACTTGGCCATCTGGACCTGCCTGTACGTCAAACCCTTTGTAGAACTCCGCAATCGTCGTGAAGCCGTTCCACGGTGTTTCGGGGATCATGTTGTAATGCATGACCCGCATGTTGAGGGTGAGGCCCAAGCCCGTCTCTGCCTTGTACGTTGCCGGCCATATGATCTCGGGCGATGAGGCATTGCTGACCGCAAAGTTGTCGAAGTAGTTGTCGGCCAGCATGAACTGCCCCGAGGAGATCACCTCATCGGCGGCCGCTTCGGCTTCTTCCCAAAACGAGAGCCCCGGCGTGAAGCTGTTGTTACCGGTGAACTGCCCGGTGTACACCTCAGCGTTCACGAAGAGGCGCGCCAAAAGTCCGTAGCCGGCCCACTTGCTCGCGCGTCCGTATTCAACGGACGGCGGCAAATTGGCGAGAGCTCCGCCGCTTGGGTTCTCCACACAGTCTTGTACATTCACAGCGCTCAAGTCGGCGCAACCCGTGAGCTCTTCGATCAGGAAGCGGAAGACCTCGCGGCGGCTTTGCTGCGCAGGCGGATCTTGGCTACTCACCGGCTGCTGCGGGTACTGCTCGTAGGAGCTTCCCTGCTCCACCACAATCGGAACGTTGCCGTACAGGTCAAGCAGCTGGTAGTAGAAGAACGCCCGAAGGAAGCGCAGCTCAGCGCGAAACTGTGGCGCCTGCTCCAGATCGGTCTGGGTGTTATTAAGCGCCGCAAGGACCGAGTTGGCACGGGCCACGCCGGTAAAGGCGCTCACCCACGCGCCGTCAATGTTCGGATGCTGCGCCGTCCACTGATGCTGCGTGAGCCGGCGCCAGTTTCCATTATCTCCCCAATCGGTGCCACGGGTGGGCACCATAATCTCGTCGGAGGAGTGCTCCGAGATATTGAAGTAGTTGTTTTGGTAGTCACGGACCTGAGCGTATACCGGTGCGATGGCCGCCACAAACTCGCTCTCTGTCTTAAAGAACTCGTTTGGGGTGACCACGCTAAACGGATCTTCGTCCAGGTCGCACCCCGCAAGCAGGGTAGCGGCCAGGCATACAGCCAAGAGCGCCGATACGCTAGGCACTCGCTGTAGCAATCGTTGTACGTATACAGTCATGGGATCAATCGTCATGAGTTTGAATCGGCAATCGGCTGGAGACCGTGCCCCGGGCGATGCTAGCCGCCCGGAGCACAGGCCTATGCAGAGGGCAAGGAACGGCTTACAGGCCGAGGTCTACGCCAAAGGTAAAGGTGCGTGCACGCGGGTAATTGGTGTAGTCCACGCCTAGGGCCGGAATCGCAAGACTACGCAGCCCGCCGCTCGTATCGGTACCGTTGGCCGTGGTGCTCACCTCCGGATCGTACCCGTTGTAGGGCGTGATCACGAAGAGATTTTGCCCCGAGAAGTAAATCCGAGCCCGCTGAATGCCCAGTTGCTCCGCAATAGGCAGCGTGTAGCCGATGGTCAGGTTGTCCAGACGCAAGAAGGATGCGTCTTGAATCCATCGGGACGAATACACCGGCGTGATAGCCGCCTCGTCGTCCAGCGCACTTTCCAACATGTTGATGTTACGGTTCAGGTTGTTCTTGGTGGAGAACTCCAGCGCGGTATTGTTGAACACGTCTTTCCCATAGATCCCACGGAAGAACGTGCTGAAGTCAAAGTTGCCATACCGCCCCGAGAACGTGAACCCGTAGTTGAAGTCGGGCTGCGCATCGCCAATCACCCGGCGCTCGGCGTCGCCCACATTGGTTGTGGTGCCGCCATCGGCCGTGAGGAAGAGCTGCTGCCCTTGCGCGTTGGTTCCGGCATAGACCGGGCCGTAAAACGTGCCGATGGGCGAGCCTTCCTGGATGATCTGCGCGTTGGTGCCCGTTTGGCCGGCCCCGCTTACCGGGGTCAGGAAGATGGTGCCGCGCTGGCCAAGATCGGTCACTTCGTTCTTGTTGTAGCTGATGTTACCCCCCACGTTGAGAGTAAAGTTGTCGCGGTTAAACAGCTGCGTGTTCAGCGAGAACTCGACACCGGTGTTTTCCACCGCGCCAATGTTTTCGAGGCGCTGGCTCACCACGGCCGGCTGCGGCACGCTGATGAAAAGCAACAGGTCCTCGGTTTTCTTCTGGTACACGTCGATGGTGCCATCGAAGCGCCCAACGATGAAGTCCATTCCCACATTCAGCGACGTGGTGGTTTCCCACTTCAGGTTCGGGTTGGCAAAGTTGATGGGCGCAAACCCGGTGGTCTCGGCCTCACCCGATCCGAAGACGGCAATGTTGGATTGGTCGGGGCCCAGCAGCTGCAGCGTCTGGTACGGCGGAATGGCTTGGTTGCCGCTCAGGCCGTACGACGCGCGCACTTTCAGTTCATTCAGCCAGTTGACCGACTCCATGAACGACTCGTTGGTTACCCGCCAGGCAATCGACCCGGCCGGGAAATACGCATACTTGTTGTTGGCCCCGAACACCGAGGCACCGTCGCGGCGGAGCGTACCCTGCAGGATGTAACGGTCGTCGTAGTTGTAATCGACGCGCCCAAAGAACGAGAGCTGTTCAATCTGCTCTTTGCCCGAGCCAGGCAGTTGAGGGTCGTTGCCGCCGGCCAGGTTGTTGTAAATGAGTTCATCGGTTACAAAGCCCTGCGTTTGAGCATCGATCTGCTCGTAGGTCTCGCGCTTGAACTCGTAGCCCGCGAGCACACCCACGCGATGCACATCCGTGAGCTGTTTCTGGTACTGAAGGGTGCTCTGCACGATGGCGCTCGACACCTCACGCGCCGTTTGCTGCGCGATGCCGCTTTGCGTTGCCCCTAGGGGCGAGGCCTGCGGAATGTACGACCGGCGGGTGGCGTTCGTCTGGTCGTACCCGAAGTTCACTTTCGCCGTCAGGCTCTCCAGCACGTCGTACGACGCCGACACGTTGCCCAGCAGCCGCGTGCTTTCGGTAAAGTCATCCAACTGATTTTGAATGGCCACCGGGTTGATCACGGTGTTCGAGTACTCGAAGAACCGCGCGCTGCCGCCTTGGCCAACCACCGGAAACGTGGGGTTGAACTTCAGCATGTTCGAAAAGACGCCGCCCTGAAAACCGGCCGACTGCGCGTAGAACACGTGATCGCGCTCAAGCAGCGAACCGGTCACATTCAGGTTCAACTGCAGCTTGTCGTCGTAGAGCTTTTGGCTGGCGTTGACGCGCGCCGTGTAGCGCGTGATGCCCGAGCTCGTGACCACGCCCGGCTGATCGAGATAGCCCAACGAGGCGCGATACGTGGTCGACTCGTTTCCGCCCGAAAACGACAGGTTATGATCTTGCGCGACCGCCGTTTGGAAGACCTCCTGTTGCCAGTCGGTGTTCGCCGAACCAAGCGCGTCGGCCGCCTGCGAGCCCGCAAAGTCAGTGAGCGCGCGCCGGTATTGGTCGGCCGACAGCAAATCGAGGGGGTTGGCTACGTTCGAGGCCGAGACCTCGCCGCTATAGCTCACTTCAAGCCCGCCGGCATCGCCCGATTTCGTTTCAATCAGGATTACGCCGTTGGCCCCCTGCGACCCGTAGATGGCCGTTGCAGCTGCATCTTTCAGCACCTGAATCGACTTGATGTCGTTTGGGTTGATGAGCGACAACGGGTTCGATGAGGACGAGGCGACAATATCGCTGGGCGCAAGTCCCCCCGGCGTGGCATTCGTGCTCGTAATGGGCACGCCATCAATCACATACAACGGATCGCTGCTCGCGCTGAGCGATGTGGTGCCGCGGATGCGTACCTTAACGCCTCCACCGGGCTCGCCGTTGTTCTGCACGATGTTTACGCCCGACACGCGGCCCTCAATCAGGTCGGTAGGGCTCGAATTTTGCCCCACGTTGGCTTCTGCTACATCCACCGTCGACACCGCGCCTGAAATATCTTGCCGGCGCTGCGTGCCATATCCCACAACAACCATTTGCTCAAGAGCCTGCACCTGTGCTTCCATTGCCACGTCAATGGTTTCTTTCGTCCCGACCGGGATCTCCTCGGTCTGGAAACCAACGAAGGAGAAAACGAGCGTGGCATCGGGCCCCGGCACGGTGAGAGTGTATGTGCCCTGGCCGTTTGTAATGGTGCCAGTGGTGGTGCCTTTCACCGTAACGTTAACGCCCGGTAACGGATTGCCGGTGGCCGCTTCGGTTACGGTGCCGCTCACCTCGCGCTCTTGCGCCTGAACAGGCGCTACGCTGAACACAAGCAGCAGGAGGCTGCCCAAAGCATACGTTGTAAGTTTTCGATACATATCGCTTCGCTGCTCATTGTTGATAGAGGACAACGGGGTGCATCTCGCGCAACTTCTTTCTTCAACGATCGCCTGCATGACACGGCCCTGCGTGCACCGTGCCTCGGCATTGGGTGCGTCTCATGGCAAGGCGCGCTGCTGCAGAAAGCGCTTTCACCATCTGCCATGATATTATCCGTTCATTGTAATTGCAAACGAAGGCGGCGTCTTCGTGTCAATTATTTCACTTTTAGATCGGTCATCGTTTGGGGTGTTATAGACAACTGCCACAAGCCTTATGGGAATATTCCATGAGGGTGATGCTGCGGCTTTGGATCATTCGCCGGCCGCCCAAGGTGGTACAGGGCCCCCTTATCTTTTAACAAACGCCTCTGTTTTATGCGCGCCGTCCTTGTCTCCGAACCGGGTCCGCCGTCGAACCTCACCATCGGCCCGGTGCCCACGCCCGATCCGGGCCCCGATGAAGTCCGCGTACGCGTACAGGCCACGGCCCTCAACCGCGCCGACACGTTCCAGCGAAAGGGCCACTACCCGCCGCCGGAAGGCGCCTCAGACATCTTGGGGTTGGAGATGGCGGGCACCGTGGATGCGACCGGCCCGGGCGTTGTCGACTGGTCGGCGGGGGACCGCGTGTGTGCGCTCCTTTCTGGCGGCGGCTATGCCGAGTATGCCGTCGTCCACAAAGACCTGTTGATGGCTCTCCCGCCGGGCCTCTCGATGGAAGAGGCCGCTGCCATTCCCGAAGTCTTCTTGACGGCCTTTCAGGCCTTGCATTGGCTGGGCGATCTGGGAACGGGCGACCACGTCCTTATCCACGCGGGCGCGAGCGGGGTGGGCACCGCAGCCATTCAGCTGACCACGGCGGCCGAGGCGCATCCGTACATCACCGCTTCTGCCCCAAAGCACGATCTGTGCCGCTCGCTTGGCGCCGAGGCGACCATCGACTACACCACCGAGGATTTTGCCGCGCAGGTGCCGCGCCTAACGGACGGACAGGGCGTCAACCTCATCCTCGATTTCATTGGCGCGCCGTACGTACAGGGCAACATCGACAGCCTGGCGATGGATGGCCGCATCATTCAGCTGGCCACCCTGGGCGGTGCCACCGTTGAGCAGTTTAGCTTGCGCGACCTCATGGCGAAGCGCGCGCGCCTGATTGCGACGACCCTGCGGTCTCGATCGCTGGCGTACAAGGTGAAGCTCACCCAGGATTTTGCGAGCTACGCGATGCCGCGCTTTGTGGATGGCACCTTGCAGCCCGTCATTGATTCCGTCATGGATTGGACGGATGTGGCCGCCGCGCACCAGCGGATGGAGAACAACGAGAACGCAGGTAAAATTGTGCTTCGCGTTGCGCCGTAGCACGCGCAACCCACCCGCCGCATCGACGGTAAGACCCCTCGTCGTTTGTCTCCTGCTTTCTGTGCGCCCCATGCCTCGTTCGTCCGATGACGCGCCTTCGCCGTCCAACAACCACGCCCCTCCGCGGGCGGTCGTGCCGCAACCCGTGCCCGAGGGCGCCAGCGTTGACCACGCAAGCCTCTACTTCAACCGCGAGCTGAGCTGGCTCGACTTCAACTGGCGCGTGCTGCAAATGGCCCGCGATGAAAGCACGCCGCTTCTGGAGCGGGTGCGGTTCTTGGGCATCACCGCATCCAACCTCGACGGCTTCATCCGCAAGCGCGTGGGCGGCCTCAAGCGGCAGGCGGCAGCAGGCGTCATCACGCCCTCGCCCGACGGCCGCACCCCCGAGGAGCAGCTCGCCCTCATTGCTCAGGCCGTGCGCCCCATGTACCGGGCCCTGGGCACCACGTGGACGGAGGCCCTTGCGCCGGCCTTGAATGACGCCATCGGACTGCGCGTGCGCGCCTTCGATGCGCTCGACGAGGAGACGCGCGAGCGCCTCCACACCTACTTCCACAAAAACATTTTTCCCATCCTCACGCCGCTGGCGGTCGATCCGGGCCGCCCGTTCCCCTTTATCTCCAACATGAGCCTCTCGCTTGCGGTGGTGCTGCGGCACCCCGACCGCGGCACCAAGCACTTTGCCCGCGTGAAGGTGCCCACCACCAGCCGTCCGCGGTGGGTCCCGCTGCTTAATCCGTTGCAGTTTGTGCCGCTGGAGCAAGTGATTGCGCATCACATCGATGCCCTCTTTCGGGGGATGGATGTGGAGGGCGTGTATGCCTTTCGCGTGACGCGCAACGCGGATGTGCGGCGCGACGAGGAGGAGGCCGACGACCTGATCGAGATGATCTCCGAGCGGCTGCGCGAGCGACGCTTTGCTCCGGTGGTGCGGCTGGAGGTGGAGCGCGCGATGCCCGAGGCGGTGCGCTCGTTTCTGATGGACAAGCTGCGCGTGGGGGCCGAGGACATGTACGTGGCCGATCGGCTCATCGACTACAGCGACCTTACCACGCTGGCCGACCTCCACATTCCGTCGGAGCGATATACGCCGGCGTTGCGCTTTTCGAAGTGGCGCCCCCAAACGCCGGTGCGCCTGCAGCGCGACGCGAAAAGCCGCGCGCGCCCCGGGCTGTTTAGTACGATCCGCTCGGGCGATATGCTGGTGCACCACCCGTATGAGTCGTTTGAGGAGAGCGTCCAGCGCTTCATCGAAGAGGCCGTGACCGATCCGCAGGTGCTTGCCATTAAGCAGACCCTGTACCGCACCTCCGAGAACTCGCCCATTGTGGATGCGCTCATCGAGGCCGCCGAGCGCGGCAAACAGGTGGCGGTGCTGGTGGAGGTGAAGGCGCGCTTCGATGAGGAGAAAAACATCGCGTGGGCCCGACAGCTGGAGGATGCCGGGGTGCACGTGGCTTACGGCTTGGTGGGCCTCAAAACCCACGCGCAGGCGGCGCTTGTGGTGCGGCGCGAGGCCGATGCCGTGCGTACGTACTGCCACATCAGCACGGGCAACTACAACGCACAGACGGCCCGGCAATATACCGACCTCGGGTTGCTGAGCTGCCACCGGGGCATTGGGTACGATCTTACCAACCTGTTTCACTACCTGACGGGCTACGCGCCGGAGCAGCAGTACAACCACCTCCTGGTGGCGCCGCAGGATATGCGCGGGGCCTTCCTGGACAAGATCGAGCGCGAGATCGACCACCAGCGCCTGCAAGGTAACGGCCACATCATGGCCAAGATGAATGAGCTGGGCGACCGACAAATCATTGCGGCGCTGTACCGCGCCGCGCAGGCTGGGGTTACGGTTGAGCTGGTGGTACGCGGGCACTGCCGCTTGCGTCCGGGCCTTGACGGCTACAGCGAAACGGTACGCGTGGTGAGTATCGTGGGGCGGTTTTTGGAGCACGACCGCATCTTCTACTTCCACAACGACGGCGCGCCCGACGTGTACATCAGCAGCGCCGATTGGCAACGGAGCCGCCTCGACGACCGCGTCGAGATTGCCGCCCCCATCCTTGACGCCGATCACAAAGAACGCCTGGTTACGCTGCTACGCACGGCGCTCGACAGCCCCACCGGCTGGCGCTTGCAGTCCGATGGCCGCTACCTCCGCGCGTCGGCCGCGCCCGCCACCGAGGGCGTGCAGGAGCACCTGATGCGCCAGCACGAAAAAGCCACGCCCCGGCCTACGGCATCGTCGGTGCAGGCACCGTAAGGGAGGAGGAACTGCCCGGGGCGAGCGTAACCGGCGGCTGCACCGGCATCTGAAGCCGGCCCAGGGCCATCATGGTAGCATCGGCCAGGCGCTCAAACGGGCTCGACAGCCACAAGCGGCGATGCGTGGTGATGATGTCGAGCTGCCGGCGCCGGTACGGCGAGGGGTTCGCCTCGGCCAGCTGCGCAAACTTCTCGTAGAGCACCAGGAGCCGCTCACGGTTGGCCTGCGTGAAGCCAAACTGCTTGATGTCGTCCACAAGCGCCGCGTACTGCTCGTCCCACACGGTAACCTGCGACGGCGCCGGCGGACCGTAGGTGGTTTCATCGAACCGGAACGACGCGCGGGCTGCGAGCACGTCGAGGCCCGCCTCCGTCAACCGCTTCGGCGCACCAAGCGGCAGAAAGAAACGCACCGGCGCGCCATCCAGAAACGCCACGAGCTGTACGTTGCCGCCTTCCGGAATGCCGCCGTCAACTGTGGCAGGCGGCAGGTCGAAGTGCTTGTTCAGGGTGCGAAATTGCTCGTACGTCGTAGGCATGCCCGCGCGGTGCAGGGCCTGCAGCAAGGAATCCAGCCGCACCGTGCGCCCGCGCTCCAGCTGCACCCGTACGGCGCGCATGGTTTGGTCGAGCGGGATCGGGGCTTGCTCTGCTACTTGCAGCGTGCTGTAGGCCGTGGGGATGTAGCCCCGGGAGTAGTAACCAAACGTGGAGACTTCGTTGACGGCTTCAAAGCCCTTTGTGAGCCCCCAGATGTACGCATCCAGGACGTTCGTTTCTGTCGTGAAGCGATCGCCCTGCATGTAAAACAGCCGGTAGATGTTGAAGATGTTGCCCGGCCCGGAGTGATATGCCGACATGCCCGGCACCTCGTGGCCCACGGCGTTGGCGTACCCCTTTAGCAGCAGGAAGGCCGGCTCCATCGCCAACAGCGGATGGCGCTCCTCGTGCACCTGCACGGCTGCCCCATCGATGGTTTCCAGGCGATACTGATTGAGGCCGCGACGCCGGAGGATGTAGGGCATCATCTGGTACCGACTGCGCGCGCCCACCGAGGACACCAAGTGATCTTGGTTGAACGTTTCGACCGTTCCAATCTCCGTTGGCAGGAGGCTCAGCCCAAGCGCCTGCGCCAGGCGAATTTCGTAGGCCACGTACGGAAGGTCGCGCTGGTGTGCCAGCTCCACCTGATTGCGACGGCCCCATTTGACCGTAATGGCGTCACGCGGAATGCCCCGCGCGGCCCACTTGTCCACGAGGCGCCGCGTAGCATCGCGGCGGTAGGCATCGATCCGGCCCCAGTCGACATCGGCCCCGCGGCGGTACGCGGCGCGCTGCTCCTCAAGCACATACACCTCCAGCGTCTTGTTCGTGCGGCGATCGGTAACGCGCACGGTAAAGTTGTCATCGACCACCATGCGGTAGCGGTAGATTTCCAGCAGCTCCTGAAACGCCTCGGCGCTCGTCTGGAGCGAGTCGGGTGCCTCCGGAGCCGCCGCGGCGCGCCCAAAGTACGCGGCGTACCGCGCATCCGGATGCTGCGGCGATTGGCGCATGGTAAACGCCTCGTCCCCAACCGCGCTCGTCGTCTCGGGCACGGCGGGCGCCGTTACGGGCGCGAAGCGCGTAACCAGCGCCTGCCCCCACAGCGGCCACCGCAGCAGGCTGACGGCGAGAAGCACCGCGAGGCCCAGCAGCGCCATTTGGTACGTGCGCGGCCCGCGGGGGGACGCGAGCGGCTGATCCGACGAATGAAAGGGGCCAATGCGTTTCATGGAGATCAGGTACCAGCAAAAAAGAATGAGAAGCGACGGATGGATCAACCATCGGGGCGCTGCGCCCGCACATCGCATCATGACGCCGGTGGGGCACACACGCTGCAAATGCACAGTGCAGATTTCGTGTACACGTAACTTCAAAAGTAATGCCGCGCGTGCAAAGAAGAAAGTTGGCTGCCCATTCGTCAGGAGACGCCCGGGCTGCAGCAGGGCCTTTCCGTCATGCGCGGGCGCCGTGCCTACATCGCACATGAAGATGAGACGCAGAGCCACGGGCGAAAGCTCCCCGCCGGTGTAAGATTTACGCGATGCCCAAGCGCCGTCCGACAAAGCTCATGGCTTGGCGTGCCCGCGGCGGGCACTGAAAGGATACGGATTCAGCAGCGGATGCGCTACCGCCACCATCTGGCTTCAGCCCTTCGTCGGCAGCAGCGCAGGATTATGTGCCGCTCACGGAAGAAGCTGAAATCCTGCCTGCTGGAAGTGGTGATCAAATGCCAATGCGCGCTCGATCTGGCGTCGTTCCATGACGACAAAGGAAATGCAGTCGGTCAGCGAATATCGCTTGTCTGGTCGTTCCTGCAGCAGAAGCCATCCTGCATTGAAAAGCTTCCGCGTCACATGTACGATCTCTACCGCATCGCTCGCTTGCAGGCGCTGCCCGACCTCGACGGCTTTTTCGTGACGGTCGCGACCGTTGAAGAAGGTGACCACTTCATCGAAGACATACGATGTGGTGACAATCAGGGGTGGGGAGGCCAGGACTTCATCTCGCCAATGCCGAACGGCCGCGTCGTGGTGCTGATCGTCGGAGGCCTCAAGAGCAATGAGATAGCCCGTATCGAGAAAACAGGAGGTCATTTGCCGTAGAGGTAGCGGTCGTGATGTTCAGCCGCATCGGGAGCATTGCACTGCACAGGCTCACGGCCGAGTCCCTGAATCGGATCAGTTTCTTCGGGCTCCGTCTCGCCAACAGGTTCAACAATGATGCGGCCCTTTTCTTCTCGGATGGTAACCTCCTCCGCTCCATGGAGCATCCGCTTGGGCACGGTGACGCCTCGTTTGGTGACTTTCACCTTCATGGTCTGCGGTAAAGGATGATGAGCAAAAATGCATCTTTTGAATGCCGCGCCAGGCGATTGGGTTCAGACCAGCCTTTAGAGACAGGCAGTGCGGCATATAACGTGGAAGCTGAAGTGCGGAGGGCAGGAAAACGCCAGAAGAACTTGACTCGGCGAAAATATCAAGGCCAACCGCAGTTTCCATCCGCCAACTTCGTCACTCCCGGCGAGCGAAGGCGAGACCGTCTGCAAGACCTCGATTGATGACGGCAAAAGCCCTCCGTCGCCTCTAGCGACGGTTATGCGTTTTTCTTACTGCTCTTGATAATCTAGAAGATCGATCTCATCCTCTTCAACTGCCTTCCGGAGAACTCTGGCCATCTTAAGACCGTCCCTCAGATATCCAGTCATCATTTCCTTGATCCATTCGTGGGCCGACATTGGAGCACTGGGGACCACTTCGACTTCGTCATGGTCACGAATCCACATGTCCACCGCCCCTTTCGCACTATTCTTCAGCTGACTCGATTTCTCATGGTACCATCCATCCGATACTCGCGGGTTGTTGCCAACAGCTTGAGCTATCTCGTCTGAAAAAGCCCGGAGACGAAGCAGATTGGTAGACACCGATTCTGGTCTTTCACGGAATTCAACCAGGTATCCATCCAAGCCATTGAGGATTTCCTCAACTGCCTGGATTGTGGCGTCGAGTTTATCCGCAGCGTCGTTAACCACATTCTCCTTGACGCGGTGCGGCACCATGTCCCAGCCCTGACTGATGTACTGGGAGAGATACTGCTTTTCAGCAAGATATACAGCCATCCCAGACGGTAGAGTCACATTGGAAAGTGCTTCGTCCCAATCCGAGTAGTCGCCCCGTCCAAGGTAAACGATGGCCAGTAGTTCACGCTGCTTGTTTTTCGAGAGGCGGGATAGCAAATCCTTGAAACGAGTACGTTTCTCGGGCAATTGCTTAGCTGTGTCACGGATTTGGTTAACCTCACGCTGCATAATCCTCATAACGATGTATCATCGTCTGCAAAAGACATAGCGGATGAACTATGCCGCGAAGGACAATGAAAAGATACGGATTCAGCAGCGGATGCGCTACCGCCACAATCTGGCTTCAGCCCTTCGTCGGCAGCAGTGTGGGGTTCTGCGACCCTTTACGACGTGTTGGCAAGCGGATCGATAACGTCCAACTCCTCGATCCATGCAAAGTCCTCCGTGTTGTGCGTTGCCAGCAGCAGGCCGTAGCTGAGCGCCGTTCCCGCGATAAGCGCATCGCCGAGTGACATGCGGCGCTTTTGGCGTAGTCGAATCGCTGCGGTAATAGCCGACCCTGACACCGGGAGCACTTCGGCCGCGTCGAAGAACGCTTCCAGAACCCGCTGCTCGTTCTCACCAAGCTCATGGTAGCCCAGCGTCTCGACCTTGCTGATCACTGAAACGTAGGGTGCCTCACGGGCGATGAATCTTCGAAGGGCTCCGTGCTGGGGCTGACTGGCATAGATAATAAGATTGCTGTCGAGAAGCATATGCCTCAGTTGTCGCGACCGGGAAGCGGACGATCACGGCGGATGTCACGCTGCCACGCGCTAGGGTCCTGAATCCCGCTGAACGCGCCGGACTCCGCCACTTTGGAGAGTGCATCGGCCATCTGCTGGCCCCGCTTCTCCTTTTCGGCGTTGTCTTCAATCACGGTCACGTGCACGCGAAGCGGCCGATCGGTAGCAGGCACGTCGTCTCCCGCCCACCGGATGCGATCGCCTTCGAGGATGCCTTCGTACGTTCGAAGCATAGCGATTGGATCGCTGGGTGATGATTGGATCTCATCCTTTTGACTCGTCATCCCAGCGAAAAGTTTGGGCTGTATAACGGTCAAGTTCATTTTGGGCCTGCTCAGTGAGACGGACACGGACCATGCGGATTGGTGGCTACTGCTTCTCCTTAGAGCGACGACGCTTCAGCCGCGCTTCCACCTCGGCGAGCGGTACCGTCTTTCATTCCTCGACTCGCTTTAGGCCAACTTCGATCTTGTGCAAGAAAACGAGACGCTCGATGGTAGCGTCCTCCGGCAGTTCTTCAACAGCACGGACAATCTTTGCCTTCATGGTTCCTTGCGACATGGATGGCTTCACTCAAGTTGGAAGGGCGTCACAAGTCGTATGATCCGGGCAAGGCACGGGTTCGCAAACGGTTTCCGTGCCGTATAACGACTGTAGCTTGGCAGCGCAGAAAGGAGGATGGCGCTACTGCTAAGATGCAGCAAAACGGCTTGACACGCCACTCGCCGCTCACGAAGACGCCAGAGCCCTGCGTCTGCTACAGCGTATTGTTAGGCCGCCATACTGCGCACGCGCAGGATTTTCCGCTGCTTCATTGGACGCACAGCGTCCTTTCCCAGCGTGACCACAGCTATGGTAGCACCTTCTCCGGTCAGGAATTCCACTTCGTAGGCAGCGCCGTCAGCATAGACATGGACTACGACTCCTACATCACCTGGCGTCAGACCGTGCTCCGGGAGGTCATCTGCCAACACGACGGTATCCAGTTCTTGAATCATGTTTTCACCTCGGGTAGGCAGTGACAAAACGGGGAGCGTCTTCGGACGCTACGATCCACACCGTTCGGACACTGACGGTAGTTCCGCGCGGTGTCCTCAAGGTACCTTCAACGACGTACGTTGCGTCATGCGGTGACTCCGCTACTTCCACGACCTCGTTCTGATGGGCTACATTCAGCCGGTCGCGCGCAAGATGATCGGCTGTCTCCTCATCGTAGCCATGTGCACGGAAGAACCGCGCCTTTGACTTGCCAACGGCATGCGAGCGCGACAGGAGATCGCCGCTCAGCTTTTCCCGCGGCACGTAGGCTTTGTACCGGTTGGGGAGCCGCATTCATTTGAGCAGTGGTTGGAGGGGCGGCATATCGGTGAGAGCTTGGCAGCGCAGGAGGAGCTGTCGCTACTGGTGAACTACAGCGACACGTTTCGCCGCAGCACGCCAAGCAAGGTGAAACGCCAAAGCTCTGCATCTGCTACACCGTGTTGTTATACCTCGCTCTCTGCAGGGTCGCTTGAAAGCCTCAAAAGCCTCATCATCCATGGCCACACAATTGCAATTACCACGCTATTTGTCGATCCGTGCACCACTGCCTAGGAGAGAGTCTCGAACCTCGGCGGCGAAGTTTCAATGAGGGGAAACACGTATTGCAATAGCACTACTGTGATCGCAGCTGAGGGCACTCCAATGCTCCACCAAGCTTGAAAATAGTCGTTTAAGGAGGGGGCAGTCATGACTGTGTATGACTGGTAGCCAAGTATAACGAAAAAGCTCAGCTGAAATGGGCGCGAAAAGACTCGACAGAGTTTAATACGATCAATCAGCCTCGGTCTCCGGAGCTCTCATTCGCTAGTGTCGCCACTCTCGATCCGCAACGTCGGAATCGCTCGGCTGCTCTCGATTGCAAATGGCCCGCGCCCATTTTCAGCTGTAGCGGGTGGGTTATGGTGCTACTCATCTTGCTTGCTCTCTTCAAGGAAGTCTGCTGGTCTCATGATTAGAATTCCCCGAAACGGATTGAGCTCCAACAGGTCGGCGTCCCCGCTGACGATACAGGTTGCATTTTCGCTTACAGCAAGTTCCAGAAATTTGTTGTCATCTGGATCGCGACAGGCTCGTACATCCTCCGTTGGGTTGACGAATTGACTTCGATCAACCAAAGCTTCGATAAAGGCACCGCGTTCTTCAGGTGTGAGGTAGTCGTCAAATTTCTCCCGGGCGATCACCTCGTCGATTTCCTCAAACGTCGCCTCTGAAAGCAACACGACGCCCGTGTTCAACGCATAGCGGAACGCCTCCCCTGGCGTTCCCCCTCGGAATAGGGCAGCGCTGACGAGCGTATTCGTGTCGAAGACATAGCGCCGGTCACTCCTCATTCAGAATCTCGTCGAGCTTCTCTTGAGTAAGTCCACGCTCTTGAGCCCGTCGGCTCATTTCGTCCATAATCTCTTCGAGGGATCGACCTCGACCTCGATGCCGGACGGCTTCCCGCAACCGGCTACTGAGAAGCGCTTCAAGTTTCCGTTTCTCCTCGTCCGAAGCAGACTCGTACGCTTCTGCGACATCGGGGCTGACGCGAAGATTGATTGTTTTCGATTCCATGGCTGAATCCTCTTCTCTTGGAGGAGGGCACATTGTGCTACCCTAGCGACGTGAGTGCTGTTTCTAAAGCGCCATAACGGTGAAACTCTGCCGCGACGGGCACGAAAAGGTGCGCAAATAGCAGCCGAGGCGCTACCGCTGGAATCTGGCTCCAGCCCGTCGTCGGCAGCAGTGGTGGGTTATGTAGCCTGTAACCACCTTCGCGTCTTAGCGCCCGCGTCCCCTTCCATTTTGATACTTCTCAAGTGGACCGTCGTAGATCACTTTCCATTCGTCGGTTGTAATGGCATCACCAATCAGCGCCCCGCTGAGACCGCCCATGACAGTCAAAATGGCCCCGCCTCCCAGATACAATGCAGCCGCGAGGCCAGCCCCAATGGATCCCGTGTTACTGCTCGTTCCAAGGGTGATTCCACCGATGGTTATCCCCGTGAGTCCCGGAGCTGCTCCAATGAGAAAGCCCCAACCGCTTCCGGTATCGCCTCGAATTGCAATCTGGTTAAGGGAGTCTGTTGGAATGGATCCCTCTCTCTGTTTGAGCCGGTGGTAAAATCTCGTGCTGTCCACACCGATTCGTACCTCTTCGAGGTGTTCAATGAACGTATCATCTGTCATTTGAATCCGGGCCCATCGATTTTCGAGCTGTTGGTTCACCTGTTTCAGCGATTGAGGCTCAGTGGATGGCAGCCGGCTTGAGGCGCAGCCACTCACTAAAGCGAGCGCCAACAGGCAGATGACAATGGCGGATGCTCGGAGCATAGGATGTGGGGCTACATAACGAGAACGCTCACCTGCGAACCAGAGAAAACTGTGTGTATCGAGGAGTAATTGCATTACCTGTACTCCCGAAACTCGTCAAGCGGCTCATCGAAGTCCTCGCTCATCCAGATCTCACCTTCGACGCTTCCGAACTGGCGCTTGCGTTTCTTCTCCAGCGAGGGCGGAGCAGTGAGCCGCACAAACGGGCGGTCGTCTTTCGTAATCAGAACGTCCTCTCCGTGAAAGGCGCGTTCGAGAAGTTCGTCGAACCGACGACGGGCTTGGCCGATGTCAACCTGTGGCATAGCAGCGCACGCTGTCTATTGTAGCAACCATGGTTGACGAGCAAAACGCGGTGAACGCAGACTTGCTCCGAAAGCGCTGTAACGGAATAGCTCTGCCGCGACGGGCAAGAAAAGTTACGGAATCAGCAGCCGAGGCGCTACCGCCTGAATCGGGCTCCGGCCCGTCGTCGGCAGCAGTGGAGGGTTATGTGCAGGTTTATTCACCTTCTGATGGCATCTTACCTGCGCGCAACAACCTTACGACTTCCGATACGATCTCGGTACGCACCTCCTCGCGCAACAGGCCGACTTGCCCCTCAAACAACTCGGTGTTCGTCGTAAAGAGCTTCCCCGGCCGCGCGTAGCTCACCCGCTGCAGGCTTCCCTCTCGAAAATACTCCTCGGTCAACTCGACGGCATTAGGATCTGCATATGGATTGCTCGTTACCTGACAAAGCACGTAATCACCACGACTCACGCTTGCCAGCACGACGGCCGGACGGAGCTTCGAGCGAGACAAGTCCGAAAACGGAAACAAGATGAGCACTACAGCTCCGGCTGGAGGTGCTTCCATGCCTCGTCCTCTTCGTCTCGATTCCAGTCCTCGGCGAGTGCCGCCTTGCTAAGCAAAGCCGTTTCGCCCACGCCGCGCGCGTCGGCTTCGGGCGCGTCCTCCAACACGGTGACGAGCACGCGCTGCGAAGCGTGGAGCTCAAGCGGTTCTAAAAGGCGGATGTGGCCGTGCTCGTCGACCACCGCTTCAACTGTTTTCGGCATCTCTTTGGTAAGCGCTTTTCAATCGAATACGCTACAGTCCAACCCATTCAGAGGAGACTCGGTTCGCTGCACATAACGATGAAACTCTGCCGCGAAGGGCTACGAAAACATTCGAATCAAGCAGTCGAAGCACTATCGCTGAAATCTGGCGACAGCCCTTCGTCGGCAGCAGTGTGGGGTTATACTGCTCTTGCTTTTTATTCCATGTCGTCCTCCGTTGGCTCTGGGGACGACTGCGGCGATTGGGAAAAGTCGTACACCGTGCGTCTCTGCCGGATCGTTCCGACGGCTGCTCCTACGAGGCCTCCAGTTGCACCAAGGACGATGCCCGATATCACCATAACCTCAAGAGGCGAGTAGAATTCAATGCCCTCGTTGTCATCGGTTGCCCCCGAGACAGCTCCAACCAGCACGCCGACTCCGGCACCGATAGCTGCCCCCCAGCCAAGTCCTTCAAGGGCTCCACGTCCTCTGTTATCGAACCGAACGGTTGCAACCTCGCGTGTAGGAACAGAGCGGACAGCGCCGGTCGCTGGGTCAATCCATGTCGTCCTATCGGGAGCGACGCTGACGGATCGTGCGGAGACGCTCTCGCCCGTCTGTAGCGTGAGAGTGGTCGTTCTCCCTTCTGCACGTGCGTTGAGCTCAGTTCGTGCGTTCGACGAGGCGATGTTGAAGGTCCGTGTATGAGTACAACCTGTAAGGAGTAAGCCAAAGGCAATTGCGATCACCATGCGTTTCATAGCGAGCGTAGACGTGTGGGCTGTATAACGATTGAGCTCAACTGCAATGGGCACGCTCAAGATAAGAAAGTGGTAATGGAGGTGTCACTCATCGAATTTGGCACCAGCCCATCGTCAGTCGCAGCGTTGTGTTATGCCTCCCTCCAAACGTTTGAAATTTACCGCCACTGTTCATGCCTGATCGAACAGAGTTCGGGAACCTTCACCGATCTTCACTTCGCTACTTAAGTCTCGCTTTTTTGATAGGCTACCATCTCCCGCACCCATTGCACCGACTGTTTGATCCTGATTCAGTGATTTTCCGTGGCTACTGTTCGTATGATTTGAGGAATTGTTCTCGACTGATTCTTTCTTTGGGAGAACGTATCGGACTGGTCGTTCTTCACGCACTGCCAGGCCACGCTCTACAGCTTCCATTAGCCAGTCGCGGGCCTGTCCGAGATGCAGGTCGTCGAAGTATTCACGCACATCCTGTTCACTACGAGGCTCCTTCAAAAGCGTCTTAATGGCTGGCCATACCAGTGGGAATAGCTCTGTCATGGCCTCTTGCCCCGATTGATCTTCGGCACTCTCTTCTTGAATGTTCGAAATCTCATCTTCGGACGATGCGGATTGGAATCCAAACTGCGCGACAGCTGGCTCGATATCGTCGAGCGAAACAGATCCTTTCAACCAATCCTCCACGCGAACGCCATCACGGAACACTCTCCTATCAATGGGATGACCGCCCATTTCAATGAGCTTTCGATTACCGTCGGGAATAGGCGGCTCGGCCCGCACGAACAGTGGGACCCATTCGTGTTCGAGATTCTCCGTCGCACCAGACCAAGTTCCACCGCTCCCTACTGCTGAGTGTGCGACTACTGTTCCGTCGCCGAGGGCATAGATATGTTTATTTCGATCCATCGCCTTCCAAACCTGGAACCGGGAGTTGGGATGGTACGCCGAGATCAGCGTTAGCCGATTGTCTGTGATCGCCTCACGATACTTTTTCTTCCGCGAGGTTTTTGCTAGGCCATTGGCCAACGCTCCAACGACAATGCCTCCAGCCTCTAGTGCAGCGTCCATCGATGCCTGATCCACACCACGGGCACCGCCGGACACGACGGAAACGCCTTCCTCGGCACATTGCCAGGCCAAATCGCGTACGAATGCGAGAGAAGCGTCGTCAGAATCGCGCGATCCGACCATACTAACACCTCCATACTCCAGCAGCTTCGGATCGCCTACACCGTACAGAATTGGAGGGGCCAAGTGGCGGAGCCGCCTGCGAAATCGCTTCGGATAATTATCGTCAGATCGAGCGAGAATCCAGCCCCCCTTGTTCGTCCATTCCTCGACAGCCATCGCCATCGCTGTACCACGTTGCAGAAGTGCACGAAGCCGGTCTTCAGTCAGTTTACCGTCATTGCTGAACACTGACAACTGCTCTCGACCTTCTTCATTGAGAAGATCTCCAGGCCGCATGCCGTTGTTGTTAAGCCAGTTTGCCACCTCGTTATACTGGTTACGTGTAAGGGGCTTGGCAGCACTGTCGTCATGCGAGCCAAGACGACCACAAAGCAAAAAAATAGCTTGTGCGTCAGGCTCCAGAATGTGGGGGGAATTAGACATCGAGTTACGTTGAAGTTGGGGTTGTCTGGGCAAGGGCGAAGGGGTACACCGGACCGGCTCCAGCTTCCCTTAGCAGTGCTGTCACGACGGTCATCGTCCACTTCGAGTCCACAGTGTCGTCAACCAAGAGAACCGGCGCGTTCCGAACCAGGCTGGGCGTGACATCGAAAACACCATTGAGGTTCTGCGTTTGCTGCTCGGTGTTCTCCATGTCCTTCTGAGACTCGTTGTTTTTCACCTTTTGAACGCACGGCACGAACGGCAGGTTCAGTGCGTTAGCGAGTCGACGGGCGTAGTCGGGAACGAGTTTGGGACGACCGTTTGAGGGTACACAGGTCACCCACTGCGGAGCCGGATCCGGCTTCCACCGACCTTGGATCATGTCTTGGGCTGCCTCAACGAGGCGATCATCGAAGTGCCCGTCCCGGTACTTTCCCTGTTTGACGAGTTGTCCCCATCCGGCATCGCCCCATATTGATAGCGCACGGCCTTCTTCCATCCGCAGATGGTGCTCCATGGTTCCATATGGCCCACTGTTTTCCCAACCATAGGCATCCAGAGAATCAGTGTAAGGCCACTTTTTCCGTGGCTCGATGGACACCTCGCTACGCCGGAGAAACTGTGCAGCCTCGATGGCAACGCTCTCTGGTACGGTCTCCAGGAGGAGTGGTCCTCCTGTGCAAGATGCACAGATGCCGCACGGCCCGGCGTGAGGATCGTCAAGAGCGTTTTGCAGAAAGGCCATCAGGCAGCCGTCGTGTTGCATGTACCGCTGCATTTCCCGCTGCTCTTCTCGGCGGATCTGCTTGATGGCTTCTACTTTCTCCCGATTCGGCTCGTATTGGACGGGCGTTCGGACCCATCGCGATCCTTCCTTTACAACTGGTGAGCGATCTTGAACGGATAGGAGCTTGAGAACCTGACGGATGTCTCCCTTGCGAAGGTTGATTCGCTTTTCGATGTCTCGGACCTTCAGTCCGTTTTCTGATTCCTCTAGGGCGGTGAGTACTTCGTCAACGTGCGCTTCTGCTGGAAACGAACTGCGAATGAAGTAGTCGATGATGTCGTCATCCTCCGAGCCGTGGAGGAGAATTCCATACGCCGTATTGCCGTCTCGACCGGCTCGCCCTACCTGCTGGTAGTAGTGGACAACTGAGCCGGGACGCTGGTAGTGTATGACGAAACCGAGATCGGGCTTGTCGAACCCCATCCCCAATGCAACAGTGGCGACCAGAGCCTTGACATCGTTGTCAAGAAGTGCTTGCTCCAACTTGGCTCGCTCTTGATTATCATGGCGCCCCGAGTATGGATACGCTTCAATGCCTTGCGACTGAAGCCACTCGGCGACGCGGCGCGCATCCCGTACGGTAAGCGTATAAACAATTCCGCTTCCTGGAATGTCTGGCACGTGCTTGGCTAGCCATGCCATTCGATCCGTTGGGCTCCTCATTTTCACATTCTGCAGGCGAAGGCTGGCACGCGCCAATGGCCCACGAGACACTTCAACACCTGGTCCGATTTGCTCAACGACATCTTGAACGACGCGGTCGTTAGCGGTGGCCGTTGTGCCGAGTACAGGAACGTTGCCCGGCATTGCCTGCAGAATTCGGGTGATGCGCTGATAATCAGGCCGGAAATCGTGTCCCCAGTCCGAGATGCAATGGGCTTCGTCCACGACGAACAATCCCACCCGGTCAGCAACGCGGTTGAGAACGCGTGCCCGAAACTGATCATTGGCGAGGCGTTCAGGAGAGATCAAGAGAACGTCAACGTCTCCGTGGCGGGTATCCCGCTCAACTCGATCCCACTCGTCCTGGTTCGAGGAGTTAATCGTCTCTGCGTTGATCCCGATGCGGGCAGCGGCCTCGATCTGATTTCTCATAAGAGAAAGAAGCGGAGAGATGAGGAGCGTTGGCCCTGCGCCTCGATCCCGGAGTAGGCGAGTCGCCAGAAAGTAGACCATGCTCTTCCCCCACCCTGTGCGGCGCACCAAGAGAAGGGTTTTCTGTTTAGAAACGATGTCGCGGATAGCCTCCCACTGTCCGTCTCGAAATGTAGCGGAGGGATCGTCGAGCGCTTGGCGGAGATACTTCAGGCATTGGTTCTTCAAATCCATATTCTGATGTGGCTGGTCTGAAGGAAAGACTCGATTGGACACCATAGCGAGACATGCGACTCCTGGAGGCATAACCTATACTTATGTCAACACACTTGACATAGCACGCATCCATCATTTCGCGCAAACACCTGAACGTCAATGCGATAGGTGTATCGGGCCCGGTGCTATGTCAACAAAGTGAGCATAGCACGTTATGCGATGCGGGGCGAACGGGTCATGCGAATGAAGCGTGTGACGTCTGTGCACGTATAGGATATGCTTTCCATAACCTACATGCAAGTTGATGCCCAACCGCCCACCAACGCCTCGTCCGCCGAAGCTGCTGGACTGCGTGCGCCATGCGTGCCGACGGCTGCATTATAGCATCCATACCGAAAAAGCGTACGTGCGCTGGGTGACGCGGTATGTGCTCTTCCACGACACGCGCCATCCGAAATCGCTCGCCGCACGCCACGTTCGAGCGTTCCTGAACCATCTTGCGGTTGATAAGCAGGTGGCGGCCTCCACGCAAAACCAGGCGCTCAATGCGCTCGTGTTTCTCTATGATCGCGTGTTGGAGATCGAACTGGGCGCGATTGGTGACATCACGCCGCCGCAGCACCCGACGCGGCTTCCGGTGGTCTGTACGCGGGCGGAGGTGCAGGCGGTGTTGCAGCGCATAACGGGCACGAATCAGCTTGTGGCGTTACTGCTGTATGGGGCGGGACTACGCCTTTCGGAGGCACTGCGCCTTCGTGTCAAGGATGTGGATCTGGAGCGCGGCGAAATCACGGTGCGCGACGGGAAAGGTGCCAAAGACCGCGTGACGATGCTGCCGAATCGGGCCAAGCCGCGCCTCACGCATCAGATCAAGGCCTGAAAGATCTTGCACGATGAGAATTGGGCTGCGGGATACGGAACGGTGCATCTGCCCCATGCCCTCGCCCGAAAGTATCCGAATGCAGAATCATCCAGGTCTCTGCTCATCGACCACGGCCGCAACCGTTTTCGGCCTTGCTTTCCTCGAACGCTGTTCGATCAAATACGCAATGCGCTAACTTTCTCATAAGCAACTCGGTTCGCTGCACATTACGGGCTTAGTCACCTGTCCCGGTCCTTTCGGTCTGGGCGCTTTTCAGTCGGAAAACCATCTGACGAAACGGCAGCGAGTACGCGAGGGGACAGATGCAACTTCGGGTTATGTGGCTTGGGGTGCGGGTCGTACGGCCGTTCGCTCTATGAATGCAACTGCATTCGCAACCCCGTCCTCGCGTTGGATTTTCTCTCCAAGTGCTGCCGCGCTTTGGCGGATCTCTAGGCTTCCCGTTGCCTCACGAAGTGCAGCGGCCAGCCGCTCTGCCGTCAGGTTTTTCTGTGGAATTGGTGCTGGTCCCGCCCCGGCTTCATGGACGCGCCGGCCCCAGAACGGCTGGTCGCCGAAAAACGGGCAGATGACCGTCGTCCGCCCGGCGCGGAGTCCGGCTGCCGTGGTCCCGGCCCCACCGTGATGAACCACAGCGGCAACGCGAGGAAACAACCAGTCGTGAGGCACTTGGCCCAGAAGATACACCGATTCGGGCAGTTCACCCGCCGCGATCCCGCCCCAGCCGCTCGCGAGAACGCCTCGGAGTCCCGCCCGCCTCAGCGCGTCGAGCACGATGCTCGTCGTGCGTTCGGGATCCCGGCCTGCCATACTCCCAAACCCGACGTAGACGGGTAGCGGTCCGGCGGCTAAAAACGCTTTCAACGCGGCTGGTGGCGTCCAGTCTCTCGGGCGATCAAGAAACCAGTACCCGGTCGTCGCAACGCCGCTGCTCGGCCAATCAGGCGGGTCGGGGGCGACATGCCTGCTCCACGCGTTCAGAAAGGGCACCTGTGCGCCGCTACGCCTGTGCGCAATGTCTGTGCTGCGCGGTTGGGCGGGCAGCCCGTGCGCCTTGCGCCACGACGCATACAGCCACCGGCTCGCGGCGCTTACGACGGCAAGGACGAGGCGGTGCGTCGCGCGGTTGTACGCGGCCGTAAGCCGGCGGCCAAACTGGAATCTTGGGAAACCGGGATTGGGGTAAGCGCCGGTTGGGAGAAATATTGGAAAGAGGGGAGCCAGCACGGCAGGGATCCCAAGTCGCTCAGCGTAGTGAAGCGCGATAGCCATTTTCGGGTGGTACACGATGACATCGGGATTCGCTTCTTGAGCGGCTGCCCACCCGTCGCTCTGCAGATCGCGCTGGATCTTGAGCGACCGCTGGATCAGACCGATCAGCGCCCGTATCCCGTAGATCTCACCGCCCGCTCCTGCAATGGCAGTTCGCCCCTCAGGCGTTTCCACGAGCGCAACGAGATCATCACTAAGGCGCCCATAGCTCAGTCCACGCTCGGTGACGAGGGACGCGTAGCGCGTGCTCGTGCACACGGTAACGGCGTGACCGGCCCGGTGCAGGCCCTCAGCCAAGGCGATGTATGGCTGCACGTCGCCTCGCGTACCAATGGTAGCAACAAAAACATTCATTCGATCTTCGGCTGAAAGGTTCTACGCCTTTTTTGTGCTGAGGATGGCGGTACCCAGAGCTTAGAAACGTCAAACAGAGGTAAGAAGCAACGCGCGGTGGTGCCACTCCAAGACGGCCAGCCCGCCAACGTAGACCGCCTCGCCGACGAGATGAATGAACGCAAACGGCGTTGCGGTCGCGGAGAACGTCGCCACCAACCCCAAACACACAGGGACCCACGCCAGGTTGGCGCACACCAGTAATCTGATCAGCCGCATCGGTCGCTCTGATCGGATGGCTAGCGAGAAGGAAAAGGAGGCGTACAGCAGGTTGACCGCGCCGGTGAAGAGCAACACTTCCTGCGGCAGCCCCTCTAAGCGGCTGAGCCACCCGCTGAGCGCGAGCACCGTGCCGCCGGCCAGGGCGGCACCGATGCAGTCCACCCACAGCAACTTCTTGAAGAACAAGGCTCGTTTGATCGTCCGTTTCATAAGCCATACCCCCACCTACCATGGACGGCAGCGGCGTATGGCCGGCACCGGGCAGCGGCTAACAAGCGGTTTCAATGACATGCCGCCATATGCAATCGGGCAATTCCGGATGCCCTCCGTCGCTCTCTCATGCTGTCAGAACGAGGGGTTCGTTTCTATGGTTGCATACGTAGCTGCTGCCCGGGCAATCTATTCCCGGCTCCGACAAGGTGCAACGGCAGGATCTGCCGGGCCGGAGACCAGCGGCCGCCCACGCCATCGCGCGAGCGACGGAGATCCGTGGTGGTCAGGGCGCGGCAGCAGCATCGTCCGGCGCGCTCAGGTGCGTGTGATGGAAGCCCCTTGTTCGCTTGAGGCCGTAGCCCAGCGCACGGTCCAGGCCGATGTGGGCGGTCCAGATGAGCGCCCCGGCGAGGGCAAGGGAGATGTCCGCGGCAAACCCAACGGCGCCGAGTCCCAGCGGCGCGATGTACGTATGCCCGGTGTTGTAGAGGTGCGCGCCGAGACGCGGCCCGGCCAGGTAGCCGGCCATGGACAGGTCTGGAACGAGCAGGAGGGCAGCAAACATCCACCAGGACGCGTCGAGGGGAGCGTAGAGCGCGAGGGCGGCCATCAGGACAGCAAGCCCTTCCAGGCGGAGGAGAAGTCGGGGCGTCATAGCAGAGACGACAGGTAGAAACCACGGGCGGCGGGTGAGGCGTCAAGCTTAAGCGGCTCCAACAAGCGAATATGGCTCCGCCCGTCGAGCGTCAGATACCGCATCCGGCCAAGCGACGGTAGCGTTCGGCGTTCTTCGCCAAGACGTGTTGCGCTGCCTGTTCGAAGTCGTCGTCCAAGCTTTTGAACTGCTCCTCGACGCTGCGTCGCACGAGATCTTCAGCCGTAACATCAAGCCGCTGGGCGAGCGCCTCAAGGCGATCGGCCGTCTCGTCTCAAAGGTTAATGGTAAACGTCTTCATTGTCGTAGAGCAGCAGTTGGTGGATGTCATTTTAACGCAGAGCGACCACCGGGTTTCCTCAGAAGACGCTCCGGCTATGCAACGGTATACCACGACTCCCAACGTACGACTAAAGCAGAAGAGACGCTGCCTTATCTCGACGCAAAACAGTAGCAAGGAGCCTAGACCTTCGGTCCAGATTGAAGATACTTTTTGATCACACGCCGCCGCTACACCCCAGGTCACACGCTCGGCCCAGGCCGCTGCTCAGCGATCGTTGTTGAGCAGGCGCTGCAGGTCGTCGCGCATGCGCTCTACCGGAAACACCCCAAGCACGCGCTGCACGATCTTTCCTTCACGATTGACCACCAGCGTTGTGGGCAGTCCCATGATGGGGCCGAGTGGGTCGTCGAGCGCGCCGGTGGAGTCGATGACGATTGGGTAGTTGATCTCATATTCGCGCACGAACGGCCGGACCTTCGACGCCCCTTCGCGGTCGAGCGCTACGCCCACGATGGTGAGGCCCGCGGGGCCCATCGCCCGCTGCAGCTCCACAAGGTCCGGTATTTCGGCGCGGCACGGCGGGCACCAGGTGGCCCAGAAGTTGATGAGCAGCACGCCGTCATGACTGGCCAGGGCCAGCGAATCGCCCCGCAACGTCGCCACGGTGGTATCGGGCACGGGCTGCGGCGGCGTCACGTCGCGCACCAGGTCTTGCGTGACGGCTTGGGTGGTGCGCGGCGCCTCGGACGGGTCGGGCGCGTCCGACGATTTTCCGCACCCACTAAGCGTAACAAACAGGCCAATGAGTGCAGCAGACAATAGACGGGTCATGCGGTGGAGCCGGTGTGTTGAGCCAAAGCATTGCGGACGGCCTCGGCGGTCACGTCGAAGTGCGAGGCATGGTACACCACCGCGTCCCCATCCAGCAGGATAACCTGCGGCGTTTCGTGCCGGAGGTCCAGCGTGTCGGCAATGGCATCGGAGATGGCGCGGTCGGTTTGCACCGTCACCCGATACACGGGCGGATCCTCGTCGTTCGACAGCTGATCCATCGCTCGATGCGCCTTGGCGCTTACCGGACAGCTGTTGCTGTGCTTGAAAATAACGACGGGTTCCTCTTGCGCATGCGCTTGGGCACGCGTCCAGTCATCCAGTTCGTGCATGGTGCAGTAGGGTACGCAGGGCATAACATTGAAGGCCATTGGTGAAAGCATCCGCTACTACGGAAGTGCCACACGCGCCAAAAACATTACACGCCCCACCGAAGTGCCGTAAAGTCTTTACGAACCGGACCTCACGGACGGCTCGGCGGCGTGGGGATGGGCGTGACGGCCACCACGGTTGAGAGCTCGCTGGTGGCGCCGCCGCTTCCCACAGCCACCACGCCGTAGTAGTACGTGGTGCCGTTGGTTACGTTGGCATCGGTGTAGGAAGACTGAGTGACCGCCGCACTGTTCACGGGCGAGCGGCCCTCGACCGAGGAAAAGGACGACGTGGCGCGGTACACGTTTACGCCCTCCACCGCGGCGGGCACGCGCCACTGCAGCGTCACTTGCCCGTCGCCCGAGAGCGCTTGCACGTTGGTGGGCGCCGCCGGGGGCGTGGCACTACCGCCGCCGTCGCACGCACTGCCAGCCAGCCATAGCGCCAGCAAAAGACTTCCGAGGAGCACACGTCGCATCATCATAAAAAGCTGTTGGTAAGCACGAAGGGGGGAACGAAGCGGCGCAGCGTGACGCTACTGCACCACCATAATCTTGCGCGTGGCGGTGTCGGCGTCCGCCTGCAACCGGACGAGGTAGAGGCCACTGGCCAATCCCTTCGGCCGCCACGTCACCTCGTGATTGCCGGCCGCCTGCTGCCGCTGCACGACGCGCTGCACCGCGCGCCCCAGCACATCGTAGATGGTGAGCTGCACGCGCGCGGCCTCGGGCAGGCTGTAGCGGAAGGTGGTGGCCCGGCGCACCGGATTCGGGTACGCGGGCTTGAGCCCAAAGGTGGACGGCGCCGCGGCTTGCTGCTGCGCGTTGAGATAGGCGGGCGTGCCCACAAGCAGCGCTAGCCCGGCCGCGGGGCGGAGCGTCACGGGCGCCTGGAGCCTGTGCAGCTGTCCCGAGCGCGTGTCGAGCACCGCGGCGCGGTAGCCCTGCGGCAGGTTGCCGGATAGCTGCAGGCGCACAGCGGCCCCTTCCGGCAAGCCCTGAAGACTCAGCGGATACGTCGCGCCTTCCGAGGGCAGCGGGCGAACGTCGGTAGCGCGGTGGGCGCGCCGCGGCTGTGGGGTGTTGCTTTGCAGGCGGAGCGCAAACACGCGTCCGGGCGCGGCGGGCGCGTACACGTCGTAGCGGTCGGCGCCGGGTGCGGCCTCCGGGCGCCAGCGCAGCCGCACGCGGCTCTGGTGGGCGCCGTGCTGGGCCGTAAGCATCACGCCATCTGGCGACGCCGCTTCCTTCTGCGCGCGCAGCGCGTTGGCCGACGCGCCCGTAGGATACGGAATGCGCAGCGCCTCCAGCCCCGCGTCGTTCAGGAAGTAGAAGGCCTCACCGGTCACGGCACTTGCAAAGGTCGGCGCCTGCGCGAACGTCCCGTCGAACGCCCACAGCGGCTGTAGCGTGCCGCCGTTGGCCGTTTCCACCGCGCTCCAGGGCACCGGTACGCCCAACGGATTGGCGATGATGTTCCACCCGTCGTGCAGCGGAATTTCGGCGGTGCCGCCCTGCAAGGCGACCGTCGGTATGGTGCCGCTGAAGGTCCAATCCTCGGCGCTGATGAACCAAAACCCGCGCCCGGGCGCAAACTGGAAACGGTCGGGGTTCTCCTGGAAGCGGACAAAGTAGTTGCTGTCCTGGCCGTTGTCCCACACGGCTTGCCAGTCGACGCCGGCGTCACCGAAGAGCGTCTCCTGCAACGGCACCTCCACCTGACCGGGCAATGCAATGAGGCGATAGTTGGCCGCGTCGCCCAATCCGTCGAATGCACGCGTGATGGACGGCGACAGCTCGCTGGGGCGGGTGATGCCTTCGAGGTCGCCCTCGCGCAGCGCCATGAGCTGATAGCCTTCGTTCGGTGTCACGCTATCGGGGGCGTCGTTGTACTGCCCCAGGACACCGGTAAACGAGGCAATGGACGGGATGGAGGCGCCGGCATACGGCGATCCCTCGGGCACGCGCAGCTGCCCCGTCGCGCCTTGCGATCCGGTCACGGTGTAGTTTGTGGATGCGGCAAAGCTTCCGGTGGCTTCAAACGTGAGCCCCGTGACTTCTACGAGCTCACTTTCGTACGCCTCGCCGCCGCCGTTGGCCAGCTCGGCCAGGGTGATGGGCGTGGGTGCCGGCAGCGGTTGTCCGGAAGCCTGCACGGTGTAGCCGCTGCCCACTTGCGCAAGCTGCAGCAGCCCGGCAAACACATCCACGACGCCCGTCACGCGTACCGAGTCGCCCACGGCTACCCCGTCGGCCATGGCGCTCGAAAAGACGGCGATGCCCGCGTTGCCATCCTGCAAGTAGACGGTGTCGCTCCCGTCGATGCGCGTGACCAGGCCCTTGGTGGTCACGGCCGTCCCCAGCGGCTGACTCCGGGCTTCGGCCAGCGATATGACGTCGCTCGCGTCAATGCCAAACGCCCGCTCGGCGAGCGTCGGGTCTACAATAAACGGATTCAGCTTGTTGTCCTGATAGCTCGCAATGATGGCGTTGCGCCGCACCTCCTCGGCATCGGGCGCATCTTGGGCATTCCACTGCAAGAGCGTGGCGCGCTGCGTGTTGAAAAAGCCCAGATTGGCCCGGTCCGGATAAATGGCCCGAAAGTAGAGCGCCGCACGCGCGACGTTGCCCTTTACCACTTCCCGCGGTTCAAAGCGGTGGTCGTCGCGATCAGACGGCGACGTGTTTGCTTCGCTCCATCCGTCGATGTTCGATGCTGGAATCGTCGACTGGCTCTGCTCCAGGATGTACCACGTGTCCGTTGCGCTGTCGGGAATGTCGGCATACGGATAGTTGCTTCGGGCGCTATTGACCGCCCCGCGCGAGGGCCGCAAGATGTGAATGTTGCTGCGCGCCGGCTCTTCGCCCGCGCCCAGGCTCTGCGGCCAGGTATGCTCGGTGTTCATCCCCTCGTCGCCCACATCCTGGCTTGGGTCGCCGGTGCCGTCAATCGTGGCCTGAAGGCCGGTATAGATGCCCTCCACCTGTCCGTTCTCGTTGTAGATGCGCCCGTACAGCGTATCGCGGGCAATACCGTATCCCAGCGTCGTCGGGTCTCCAAAGTCTTGGCGGATCTGCGTGAGGAGCTCTGCCCCTTCCAGGCCCGGATACAACGTGGTGGTGGCCGTCGCGCTATCCAAAATCCACAGCGTAAACTGCTGCGGAAGGCCGCTGGCCACGTCGGGCGAGGAGACCGTAAGCTCCAGCCGCTCGACGCCTTCGTCGGTCCCGTCGGCTTGTGGGTCGAGGGTGAGCGTGCGCGCCGGGTTGGTGTCGGAGAGCGTGAACGTCTCGGAGCCGGCCAGGCCCGTAGCGTCGGTGCCCGCGGTGGCCGTCCCACCGGCCGACACGGTAACGGACGCGCTCTGCCCGCTAGCAAACGACTGCGCGCGGACCGTCACCGACACGGCGCCATCGGCTTCCAGCGCCACGTCATACAACCGGTTGAACGCCACAGACGGCGCGTCGGCCAGGTCGCTCGGGCGCACCGGGATGAGCTGGTATCCGCTGCTCGTCCCGCCATCGGGCGCAAACTGCCCGACCACGCCGGTGTACGTGAACGCCCCGGGCGGGATGGGGGTGCCGTCGAGCGCCGACTCGTCGGTGCCCTGCACACGGAAGTCGAAGAAGCGCGTGCCATTGTACGCCTGGTAGGTGGTGCCCGCCTCAAACGTGCCGCTGCTTGTAAGCGTCAGCCCGTCGATGCGCACCAGCTCGCTCTCGTAGTCTTCCCCGTCGCTGGCCAACGTACCGAGCGTAACATCTTGCGGCGCCGGCACGGTGCCCGCCCCTTGCACGGTGTAACTCGACAGGTCGCCGCCGTTGATTTGCAGCAGGCCGTTAAAGGCCGAGAGCGTGCCGCTCACGCGAAGCTGCGTACCGCGCTGGATCGTGCCGTCTTGAATGTCGCTGTTGAAGGTGCCGCTCGTCTGGCGGATGACCAACGCGCTCGCACCGGTCGGCCCGCTCGTATCTTGCAATCGTACGTAGGCACCAAAGGCCCGCGTGACGGTGCCCTCAACCGTCACCGAGGCGCCCACGCCGGCCGCGCGGGCATCGGCAATGGACTGCACCTGTGCGTGGGCGTCGGGGGTGAGGCCCACAGCCAGCAAGAGGGCAACAAAGCCAAGGGTACAGCGGCGTATCAAAGAGTGCATACCATCAAGAGAAAAACCAAAAGGGGGGGCGTTCCGCAGCACGCGCGAAGTGCTGCGGCCATTTAACGTACCAGTGCTGCATCAAAAAAGCAGGGATGACCCCGAAAGATCATCCCTGCTTAATTATCTCCTCACATCAACCGTCCGGTTAGTTGCCAAACTGAAGGCCGCTCACCCGGATGTCGTCCACTTGCCACAACGACGCGCTATCTGGCGCGCTGGAGCGATACTGGAACGCGATGTGAACACTCGCATCTTGAAACTCCGCGTCGGTCAGATCAATTGCGCCCGACGACACAAATTCGTATCCCCCAGTAGAGAAGTTCTGCACGCGATCCGTGATATCGGTCCAATCCGCGGTCGTCGGGTCGCCCGAGCCGCTGTAGTTGGTCGACACCCACACACGCAGCGGCTGTTCGGTGCCGCTGTCGCCGAAGTTCTTCGCGTTCTGGAAGGTGAGCGTTTCATCTTCCACGCCCGTCAGATCAAACGCCGGCGTAATGAGCCAGTCCTCGGAGGCTTCGTCAGCGCCAAAACCGCTGACTTTGGCATACGGCGAGAGCGGCTCTCCACTAAAGCTGTCGATGAACCAGTCCTCATTGCTCGCTACGCTGTACGCCGTCATAGGCGCAAGGGTACCGTCAGCAAAATCGACATCCACCAGATTCACCTGCGAGATGCTCTTGCCCTCTAGGTCGCTGGCAAGGAGCCCCAGCAACTGATAGCCGTCATCGGGCTCATCGGCGCCACCAAAGCCAAAGTTAAACTGGCTCAGGACGCCCGTGAACGTACCGCCGTCCGGAATAGACTGCCCGATGAGCGCGGAGCCGTCGGGAATGCGGAGGGTGGAGGAGCCCGAAGGATCCTGCACGGTGTAGTTGCTTCCGCCCTGGAAGGTGTTATCGCCGCCGTCGTCGATCACGAAGTTCTCAACGCGCACCAGCTCGCTTTCGTACTGCTCGCCGTTGGCGGTGATTTCGCCCAGCGATACAGACTGCGTGGCGGGAAGCTGCACGCCCTGTTCGAGCACGCGCACACCCGCCGTGCCGACATCGCTCACCTGAAAGAGTCCGCTGAAGTAGCCTGTGGTGCCCGTGATGAGCACGCGGTCGCCGGGTGCCACGGCGGCCTTTGCCTCGGAGTCGAAGACGTAGAGCGCGCCGGTGTCATCTTGCAGGAAGAAGCCGTCGCTGTCCTCACGCGTCACGATGCCATCGACCACCACCTCGTCGCCCGCAGCTTGCGCGCGGGCTTCTTGCATGGTCGCCGGGATGTCGTTCTCCTGGACGGTCAGCGTGAACGTGCTCGTCTCGCCAAGCGCGGCCCCCGCGTTGGGATTGCGCAGCTCAAACACGAGCGTTTCGTCGCCCTCAAGATATTCGGTGTCTTCTACCAGCTCGAAGGTGAACGGCACTGTCCCGTTCGAGGTGATACTCTTGGGCAGGCGCACCGTCATCGAATCGGGCAGCTGCACTTCCGAAGCGCTCAGTGTGCTCTGATTGGATACAGCCACTTCCACGCTCAGCGGCTTGTAGCCGGGGTCGTTGGTGCCAATCTCAATCGTCACCGCACCGGCTCCTTCCGAGACCGTGGCCTGGGGCTGTGCAAAGGAAATCGTCGTATTGCTCCCCAGTTCGTCTGGAACGCCTGTGCCGCTGTCGCAGCCAGTGAGCACCAGCCCCGCGAACAGGACAAGGGATGCAAGGATTTTGTAAGTGGTAGGCATAAGTCGTTGAAAGACGCAATGAGACATAGGGCGCAGTCCGTGCGACGCACGCGCCCTCGCGCACGTCGCCGAACCTCAAATCATGCAGGCGCTACTTGCCGGTGACCACGATGTTGTCGACCTCCCAGGCCTCAGACGTCCCAGGACCGGTACCGCTTGAGATGTACTGAAAGGCGATGTACACTTCCTCGCCCTGAAATTGATCGCCCCTGAGGTCGATCTCACCAGAGGATACAAAGTTGAAACCACCCTCCGAGTACGTTACCTGATCGGAGATGTCGATCCACGTGAACTCGCTCGCGGTGGGGTCGCTACTGCCGTCGTAATCGGTGGATACCTTCACGAGAAGCGCCTCTTGCACGCCCTCCGGAAGTCCGCCATCGTCAAAATTCGTGGCGTTCAAGAACGACAATGTCTCGCCCTCAAAGTTGTTGAAGTTAAGGGCTGGGGTGATCAGCCAGTCGTTGGCGGGCTCACTTCCTCCAAACCCATTGGCCACCGCGTACGGAACGTTATCCGCACCGCCGGCGGTGCTCGTCCCCCAGTCGTTGCTGCTAGCCACGCTTATGGCCGTCATCGGGTCGAGCGCATCGTCCGCGAAGTCCTCCGCGAAAATTTGAATCGCACCAAGTTTCACAGCAAGCTGTTCATCGGGCGATACGGTTGCTCCACCGGTTACATTCTGGAAGACAAAGATACCTTCTTCCTGGTCTTCTGTTGAATCTGCATCCTGAATGGGGAGGCTGATCGTTTGCGTAGCGCCGCTTTCGGCGCCCACTGGAAAGGTGACCGTTCCGGCTACGTAGGCCGTTCCATCGTCATTGACGGCCGCATCGGCCGGCAGGTTAAAGTCGGATGGTTCAGTAGAGCTCACTGAATCCCCGTTCGCGTACAGGATCTCTGCTGTAACCTCATTGCTCGGGGGATTGGTCAGTACCGCTGTAATCTCAACGGTGCCCGACTCCTCCGTGATGGCAATTTCTGGTTCCTGGAAGGAAAGGGTGGGCGGGGCCGGGTCTACCGCTTCCCCGGGGGCGACGCCGCTGTCGCAGGCCGTAAAGAGCCCGCCGGCCAGCACACACACCGCCGCAATTGCAAATAGTCGTTTCATGGAAATCATGGGTTGTCGTCGTCTAAACAGTGGACCGCGCAGATGCAAACACCCCGCGAGGCGATGGCCGGCGCATGCCCGCCACCGCCTCGTCGGGTCGGTTCATTAGAACGTGTACTTTACGCCCAGCTGAAGCTGCCAGCGGGAAGCAATGTCGAACAGGTTGAACAGATCACCCGTGATCTTATCGTAGACCACGTCTTCCTGGAAGGCCACAACGGGCTTGCCCACGTCATCCTGCGTCAGGATGCGGCCGCCCATGCGCGTGCCGACGTCGTCGGGCGTCACATAGCCTTCGAAGCCCCAAGCAAACTCGTTGTTGAAGCTCACCGTCTGCACCCGGCCCCAGTCGTCGTTGAGAGCGTTCAGGGCGTTTTCGAGGGTCGCCTCAATTTCAACCTTCTGCCCGGCAAACGTACGCACCGTCTGCGAGAACTGCAGGTCGATTTTGTGCGTCCACGGCGCAAAGTCCGAGTTACGCTCGGCGAACGTGCCGCGGTATTCGTTGAGGCCGGACTGGCTCTCGATGAATGCGTTCATCTGCTCCCAGTTGTTGGTGGTGAGCACGATGTCGTTTTGGTTTGCCGGCACGTACACGAGGTCGTTATCATCGCGCGTGTCGCCGTTGGCGTTGCCGTTGTACACCCAGCTGAACGGGTATCCAATGCGGCCCTCGTACACGAGGCCCACCGACGTCGCAAACCGATCGGCGTACTGAAAGCGGTAGGTGAGGTCACCAATGATGCGGTGCTTCACCAGGTAGTCGCTGTTGCCCAGTTGTGGGTTGTTTACGTCGAAGGTCTCGTTGTACTGCCAGTTGGAGATCGCCCGGCTCGAGCTGCCGCTGTTCACGCTTTCGTTGTCCGTGTACGTGTACGCGATCGACCCATTGAGGCCCTGCGCCACGCGGCGTTGCACCTGCACCGTCGCACTGTAGGAGTAACCCCTCGAGGTGTTCTCCAGCAACAGCGCATTGGTGAACTGTGGGCTGAGGCGGTTCACGACAGACGTCGTCGGGATGCCATAAATCGGACGGCCGTACTTCGAGGCGCTCAAGCCGTACGGCGCATCGGCGGCGTTCGGGTTCACCTGCTGCGCATTGAGGTTACGCACCACAATGTCACTCATCGTGTTCGAGTACAGGCCCTCAAGCGTCAGCACAAAGTCGCCCGGCAGCTCCTGGTCAATCGCGAAGTTTGTGCGCAGCACCTGCGGGTACTTGAAGTCGTCCGACATCAGGTTGATCTCGGTCGTCGCAATCGGCGACAGCTGATTGTTTCCGCCCGGTTTTGGTTGATTGGCAGGTTCGGTGCCGCTGGTCGTGGGCACAAAGCGCGCATCCGGGTTATAGCGGCAGGCGGGTGATGTTTCCTGCTCTTCTGCATCAGCGCACGCCTGCGGGTCCATCGTGTAATTGATGAACGAGAAGTCTGCATCGAGGCGGTTGAAGTCAGCTCCGGTGTTGCTGTACTGGTTCGAGACCCACACAAAGGGTGGGTTGCCGGCAAAGAGCCCAGCCCCGCCGCGCACCTGCGTCGAGAGGTCCCCAATGAACTCGTTGCTGTAATTAAACCCGACACGGGGCGAGAACAGCGGGTTGCCGCTGGCCACGTTGGCCGTGCTGCGACCAAAGGCCTCGAACGCTGTCGGGTTAAACGTGGGGTCGTCCGGAATAATCGGTACGTCCACGCGCAATCCAGCCGTCACCTGCAGGTTTTCAAGGGCCTGCCACTCGTCTTGCACGTAGGCCCCCGCCTGAAAGGCCGTAAAGCTGGCGATGGGCTTGTTCGAATCGGCTGCTTCCGTGGCGTAGCTGTAGAAGTACTCAATCGGCTGACCGTTGCGGTACGCCGTCACCGGGCTCACCACCTCGCCGTTCGGGAATTCAAGCGCGTTGAATTCATACGACCCAAAATAGTCCTGAATGAACAGGTTTTCGAAGTGCCACATCTTGTTGCTCGTGCCGAACGTCAAGGTGTGGTTCCCAATGGTGTAGCCAAGATTGTTGGTCACTTCCAGAAGGTCTTGATCGAGGCGATTGGCCTGGCTGAAGCGGCCCACGCCCACGTTCACTTCGCGGTCGGCTGAAAATTCGACCTCTGCGGCCGGAAAGCCGCCCCCGTCCAGCGCACGTTCATCACGGATGCGCGTGTACACGGCCCGGAACTCGTTGAACCACTGGGTGCCGAAGTTGCTGTTAAGTTGCAGCACCGTGGAGTTCTGCACGCTCTCGAACGTGTAGCCGCCGTTGCCAAACGAGAAATTCGTCTGCCCACGGCCAACGCCCTGATCGTCCGTTCCTTTCACGTAGTTATGACGCAGCGTGAGGCGATGGTTGGGATTTATGTTCCAGTCGAGCTTCGCCAGCACCTTATTGCTGTTTTGCTCTTGCGTCAGCGGGCTAATGCCGCCCGGGTTGTAGTTGTACACGTTCTGCGTGATGTCGGCAATGTCCGACAGTACGGCGCGTGTATCGGGATACCCGAATTGGTTCAAGAGATTATCGGACAGCTGGAACGAGTTGATGCCCCCGCCGCCAACGGTTGCGTTGAGCGGGTTGTCCTGGCGCACAATTTCGCCCGACACAAAGAAAAAGAGCTCATCTTCAATGATGGGCCCTCCAAGCGTTCCAACGATGTAGCGCTCGCTATAGGTGCCGGTGCCAATGCCGTTCAGGTCGCCCGTGAACTGCTCGCTGCGCGTCATATAGCGCAGCGAACCGGTAAATTCGTTCGTTCCGCTTTTGGTGATGGCATTGATCATGCCGCCCGTAAAACCGCTGTTGCGCACATCGAACGGCGCCAGGTCGATGTTGAACTCCTTGATCGCATCGAGGCTGATGGGCTGCGTGCCGGCCTGACTGCCCGGTACGGCTTCGCCCAGCCCAAACACGTCATCAAGCGTAGCGCCGTCAATCTGGATGCTGTTGTAGCGGTCGTTGGCACCGCCAAAGCTGCCGCCACCGCCGTACTGCGGCGTGAGGCGCGCAAAGTCCTGCAGCGACCGGTCGATGGTGGGCAGCTCGTCAATTTGAGCTTCGCTGATGTTGGTCGCCGCCCCCATCCGGTTCTCGTTGATGACTTGCCCTTGCTCGGCCGTCACCGTGACGCCTTCCAACTCGGCCGTCGCTTCTTGCAGCTCGAAATTAACTGTTTGCTTTTCGCCGAGCTGAAGGGTGATCCCGGTGCGTGTGACCGTTTCATAACCCACGAACGATGCGCGCACGGTGTAGGGGCCGCCCACTCGCATGTTCAGGATGGTGAAACGCCCGTTGGCGTTGGTCGCCGAGCCGTATTTGGTGCCGGTGGGTTGGTGGGTGGCCACCACGTTCACGCCGGGAAGCATTTCGCCACCGACGGTGACAACGCGCCCCGTCATCGATGCGGTGGTTCCTTGGGCCCACGCGGTGCCCGCTGGCATGGCCAGTAGCACCAATACGAAAAGCCATCGCGTAGCTGTCCGCCTCATATCGATCAGGTGTTAGTTACAAAATCAGATGGTTCGGATCGCCCAACAAACGGCCGCTGCGAAGCATGCGCTTGGGCATCCTATGGTATTAACCACTGCGAAACTACGTGCCCCGCACACCCACGTCAACAAAGATACGGTGCATTACCGTTTGATAACCCCGATATCACGCGCGATTCACGATTGCACGAGACACTCCTACGCCAATATCGCGTGGGGCATCATCGTTTGGCTTCCGCAGCCCCAACGGCTTGCTGAAGCGCGGCAGGAGATGGCGATGCGGCGACGGCGGCCACCGTGCACGAGGCTTCGCGCAGGGCCGCGGCCGTGGTGGGTCCAATCGCGGCGATCTGATAGGCCGAGGGGTCGATGCCGCTCGCGGCCAGCGCCTTGCGTCCGGAGGGGCTAAAAACCGCAATCCAATCCACGGTGTCGGGCAGCGTCACATCGGTGCGCAGGTGCGTGTGGTACACAACCTGCTCGGTGTACGAAAGGCCCTGCTCGCGCAACGCGTTGGGCAACGTATCCCGTCGGCGGTTTCCGCACAAGAACAAGAATGGCGCGTCGGTGGCCTTCAGGCGGCTGGCGAGCTGCCTGGCCGACCCCGCGTCATGTCCCACGGGCCGCAGGCCGAGGGCGCGCAGCGCCTGGGCCGTCTTGGGGCCTACGGCGTAGGCCGGCTTCGCGCGCCATGCCGATGGGGCCTGGCCCTCCCAGGCCTGCTCCAGTGCGCGCACCGCACGCGGGCTGGTGACGAGGAGCGCGCCGTACCTGGCTGCACGCGCGAGCTCCGCTTCCAACGCTTCCTGCTGCGGAAAGGTAAACCGGAGGACCGGATGGCACGAGGCCGTCCACCCGTCCTGGGCAAATGCCTGCACGTACGGGTCGCTGGTAGACGACGCCGCACTGCGCAACAGAGCAACATGCGGCATGCGGTCTCGTCGGCTTATTGATCTGAGTGTGGGCCCGGCGCGGGGTGCGCCCCGACGATGGTTTCGAGCACGGCGCGCCCGCCGGCCGCGAGCAACGCGTGGGCAAGCTCGCGGGCGACGCGGGCGGCTTGCTCTGGCGTGGCCGTACGGCGCTCGCGGTAGCACGGCGCGCCCTCCAATGCAGCAATACAACCGTCGATGACGACGCCGCCGTCGGGGGCAACGCGCGCCCAGGCCCCGGTAGGCACCTGACAGCCGCCGCCCACGGCTTGCATAAACGTTCGTTCGGCGCGCGCCGCGCGGCCCGTCTCCTCGTGGTGGAGCACCGCATGCAGGCGCGTGGCCAAGGCAGACTGATCTGCGGCGCATGCAATGCCCAGGGCGCCCTGCCCTACCGCCGGCACCATGATCGCCGTAGGTACCGGTTCGCGGATGCGATCGGCCAGCCCCATGCGCTCCAAGCCGGCCTGCGCTAGAATCATGCCGTGCCAATCGCTCGCATCCAGCTTTTCCAGGCGGCTATCCACGTTGCCGCGCACCGGCACCACGTTCAGGTCGGGGCGCCAGGCCTTCAGCTGCGCTTTGCGTCGCAGCGATGCCGTGGCTACCGTCGCGCCGTTGGGCAAATCACGCAGATCGCCTGCAAACGAGGGGTGGGCCACAAACGCGTCAAACGGCGCCGCGCGCTCGGCAATGGCTGCCAGCGTGAGGCCGTCCGGCAGCTGCGAGGGCAAATCTTTGAGCGAGTGCACCGCCACGTGGATGCGGCCGGCGAGTAGCGCACGATCCAGTTCCTTCGTAAAGACCGCCTCGTCGCCTATTTGCGTGATGGGCACGTCCTGCACGCGGTCGCCCTTCGTGCGGATGGTTTCGATGCGCACCGCGTGGCCCGCGGCCTGCAAGCGGCGGCGGACATAGTTCGCCTGCCAAAGCGCCAGCTCGCTGCCGCGCGTGCCGAGAATGAGAGGATCGGGCAGCATACCGCCGGAGACTTACGAAGAGGAGACGGAGGGTTGCAGGGCTTCGTTGAGCAGCTCGATACGGGGCGGCTGTGCGGACTGCTCGCCAAACGGACAAGGGCCCGGCGCGTCGTCGAGGCGCGGTTGATGCTCCGACGGCTTGCGATCGAGCTGTGGGGCCTCGTCGCCGGTTTGCCGCGCAAACAGGGCATGCAGCAGCTTGATGCCCCGCACAAAATCGATGCTGTCGGGGTCTACGTTTTTGAGGTGCACCACCGGTACGGCCAGCAGCTTTTGCATAATGGACCGCGTGAGGCGATCGACCGCATCGCGGCTCATGCCCTTGTCGTGCGCATGGCGCTGCATCTCCTGCTGCCGGATGTGCTCGAAGGTGTCGCGGATCGACTGAATCGCGGGCTGCAGCGCCTGTTGATGGAACACCCACGTCACGTAATCGCCCACCAGCTCGTCGCATAGGGCGCGGGCTTTCGGAAGTTCGGTGGCGCGCTCGGCCCGTACGCGCTGCGTCCAGGCATTCAGGTCGTCGAGGTCGAGGACGCGGTACCCGGCGCGCGCGTCGATGGCCGGGTCGATGTTGCGCGGCATCGCAATGTCCACTAGCAACGTGGCCGTATCGGTGCCCGCGCGCTCCGGGAGCAGATGGGCATGCAGCACGGGCTCCGGCGCGCCGGTGGCTACAATCACCATGTCAGCGGCTTCTACGGCCGCATGCCGCGCGGCCCACGGACAGGTGTCGGCCTCCACCGCCGCCGCCAATGCTTCAGCCCGCTCGGGCGAACGGTTGGTGATGGTGATGGACGCCGGCGCCTGCTTCCGCACAGCACTCAGCGCCAAGCGCCCCATCTGCCCGGCGCCCACAAGCAGTACGTGGCGGCCCTGCAGATCGTGCGTAGCGGTTTCGTCGAAGTGATCCAGCGCCATCGCCACCGCCGCGGTCGACACCGACGCAGCCCCGCTCGAAAGCGCCGTCTCGTTGGCCACGCGCTTCGCGGCCCGAAACGCCGTGTGCATCAGGCGGTGCAGCAACGTGTCTACGGCATCCGCGGCCACCGCGCGCTGGTACGCATCTTTAACCTGTGCGAGAATCTGCCCGTCGCCCAGTACCATCGACTTGATGCCGCTGGCCACGTGCAAGATGTGTTGCACAGCGGCTTCGTCTTCCAGCAGAAAGGCATCGTTGGGCCAGCGCATCATGGCGCGGGCGCTCAGCGCATGCTGCACGCGCGACACATCATCGGCGGTGCCGTACAGGTACACCTCGGTCCGGTTGCACGTCGACAAGAGCACCACCTCGGCGTTCGCGCTGAGATCGAGCATGCGGTACAGGGCGTCCTGTTCGTCGCTGCTCAAGGCAAATGCTTCCGTAGAGGCTACGGTGCTGTGTTCGTGATTTAGCCCAAACGCGTAAAACGTCATGCGGCGGGGAGTGGCTGCGGAGTGGATTGCTGCATTCAAACGTAACAAAATGGACGATCTGCGGTTCGTCGCGCGGCTCGAATTACACGTGAACGACGGCGCCGCATCCTCGCCCACCGGGACACTCCGCAAGAAGTGATCCAGCCCGGCGGCCTGCGCACAGCAATCGCCACCTCTGCGTGCGGGGCTTTTCCCCACGCGGCGCATTGCGCTGCTATGCGCGCCGATCTGTTAGGTGCAAAAAAACGCGCCGAGCCTTCCGAAGAAGACCCGGCGCGCGGCTTTGTGTATGCGCGGGTGCTACGCGAACGCAGCACGGCGCATGGTGGCGTCGCTTAGTTGGCGGTAAAGCCGGTTTGCGAGAGGGCCGTCCAGCCGTCGGTCCACAGCGGCTGCCCCGGAGCAAACGCGCCAAGGTAATTCACGTCTTCGATCGGCGTAAGGTCGGGCGCCGAGGTGCCTTGCGGCACAGCGTTATCGAAGTTCGCTTTGGCCTCGGGCGTCGGCAGGCCACTGGCCGTCGGACGCGGATCAAGGCCACCATCGGCCGTGCGGCTGATGCTAACGCCCGGGTCCTGGAACGTATTCGCTTGCGCGATGGCGCTGTCGAACTGCGTGCCTTCCACAATGGACGGAATGTCGCTTCCGCCGCCAAAGCTGAAGTACACGTTGTTGCGCAGCACGAGGAAGCCATCGTTAAAGTTATCCGCCGCAGCATCGTCGGTGTCGATGCGCAGGCCACCGGCCGGGAAGGACCCAATCAGCGAGTTGTACCACTCGCCGGCCCCGCCGTTACGGAAGCGCATGGCATTGTCACTCAGGCTGGAGGTCGTGCCCGAGCCCAGCAGCGTGGCGTTGACCACCACCGGATCCGAGAATAGATCCTGGTTGTCGTTGGTTACGGTGTCAAAGCCGTCAAGCTCTGCGCCGCGGCCGCCAGCATCGGGGGCCTGGATGGTGAACCAGTACTGGCCCGTGCCCCGGAAGCCGGTATCCCAGTCAAAGGAATCGTCACCGCAGAAGGCCACCGCAAGGTGCGTGGCGTGCACCGTGCCGCCGAACCACTCAATGCCGTCGTCCAGGTTGGCGAAGACCTCGATGTGGTCGATGGTCGTGCCCGATCCAACGGCACCAAGCGTCAGGCCGTTGATCTCGTCGCCCGAGACACCGGAGATCGAGAAGCCGCCGTGGCGGATGGAGATGTACTGCAGCGTACCGGAGTCGTCGGCGGGGTCGTCGCCACCGAAGCGCGCGCCCTCACTGTCCGGAACACCTTCAACCGTCGGGCTTCCGGGCTCGCTGATCGGCGCATTGCCCAGTACGATGAGGCCACCCCACAGCCCGCGATCGGACGGGCCCAGATCTGCGGGATCCTCCAGGTCGTCGGCCGTGCTCGTGAAGATGATCGGGCTGTCGGCCGTTCCCGCGGCTTCAATGTTGCCGTCGCGGCGAATGATGAGCGCGCTGGCGCCGTCATTCGTGGTGATCTGATTCTGGCTGCGGCCCTTAATGACCGTACCCGGCTCAATCGTGAGCGTAACACCCGGGTTCACGAAAATGAGTCCGTTAAGGATGTACGTCTTATCGGCCGTCCAGGTGGTGTTTGCCGTGATGTCGTCCGAGACCACGATCTGGTCAGGATTGACGGTGACGGTGCTGGACGATGAAGCGGTTTGGCCTTCATCATCAATCACTTCCAGCGTGACGTCGTAGTCGCCAATGGCCTGGTAGGTGTGCGAAACCGTGGCTCCGGTGCCGGAGGTGCCGTCACCAAACTCCCAGGTGTAGGATTGAATGGTGCCGCCATCGGGGTCGGTGCTGCCGCTGGCGTCGAACGTTACCTCAAAACCGTTCACGGTAGACGTGAACGAAGCCGTGGGCACTTGCTCTTCTTCGCCACCACCTCCGTTTTCACCGCCGCTGTCGCAGCCGGTGAGTACGAGAAAGGGCACGAGAAGCAGCGCAAGCAGCCGCCCAAACGGCGGGGTGCGTAGGGAATGAAACATAACTCAGGCTGTTGATTGTGAGAAGGTGCCTCAAGAGTCCGTGCAGCGTGCAGGTCGCACTGCCCTTTGCACGGATGCTTCACCCGTGGCCGTCTGCCGGTAAGCGATCGGGCCGCGGGATGGTACAACGCCTCATGTGTTTGCGCACATGAGGCGTTTGTTGGTTAGTACGGTTCGTAGGTAAAGCCCAGCGAAAAGCTGCGCCCGGCCTGGTAGCGCTGGTACACCACCGACCGGTTGTTGAAGGAATACGTCTGTTCGTAGGCACTATTCAGCAGGTTCGACGCTTCGAAGCTCACCGACCAGCTATCCAGCAAGCGCTGCGAGAAGGTGAAGTCGAGCTGCGGGCGCGGCTGTTCGTACACGTCGGGGGTTGTACCGGCGGAAACAACCGCGAGGCGCTCGCCAAAGATGTTGAAAAACAGCCCGCCCGACGTCCCGGTTTGCGGGTTGTCATAGCTCAGGTCGAGATTCACCAGGAACGGCGACTGGCCCTGCAAATCGCGCGTGCCGGGCTGATTGTTGGCCTGCCGGAATGCCAGCTCGCCACGGAGGCACGTTGTGCCGTTGGGAGCGAATTCGAGACAGGGTACGGAAATCTGTGATTCGGTAAATGACGCGTTGGCGCCAAACGTGAAGTGGTCGAGCGCGGCGTGGATGTAATCGAGACGCGTGCGGGCCTCGACCTCGGCTCCGTACACCTCGGCCTGCTCCACATTCTTCCAAGTGAGCTGCGAGCCGGTGTTTGACGAGCTCCCAATAAATGCCTTCTCAATCGGCTGGTCCATGTCCTTATAGTAGACGCTGAAGGCCAGCACCTCGCCAGGGCGCCGGAACCACTCCCACCGCAGATCCAGGTTGGTGATGAGGGTGCGTCGCAGGCTGGGGTTGCCAATGCGAATTTCGCCCTGAATGAAGCTGAAGCTAGGATACGGCGCAATTTCCCGAAACGTGGGACGCGCCAGCGTGCGCGTAGCCGCTGCACGCAAGTTCATATCCTCGCGCAGCGCGTACACAAGGTTGAGGGACGGCAGGATGTCCTCGGTGTCAATCTGCCCGATGCTGTCGGGCGTCGCTTGCACGGTGATCTCCGTCGTCTCCAGGCGCGCGCCGCCAATGAAGCGCAGCGCGTCGGTCAGTTGCAGGTCGACCATTGCGTAGCCCGCCTGAATGGTGCGGTCGCCGGTATAGTCGCTGAAGGGCGACGTCTGGTCGTTGATCGTCAGGCCCCAAATGGGATTGCCGTTGGCATCGGTGCCCACAAGGCCCTGGTTGGGGTCGGAGAAGTAGGACGCAGCGTCTCCGTTAAACTGGAGGTTGGCCTGCGGGTCGGGCCGGTTGAAGGAAAAGCCGCGCTCGCCAAAGAATCGGTCGCTGGTGCTGTAGGCGCCTCCGGCCTTGATCTCCGACTTGCGCGTAAGCAGCGTAAACGGCACGGCAACGTCGAGCTGGGCCGAGTACTTGGTCTCGTCCATGTTGCGGAAAATACGCGACGGCTCACGCAGCCCCTGGTTGAAGGCTTCATGCCCGCCGGGACCGGCGCGATCTACCGAGGCGAAGAAGCGCCGATCGGGGTCTTCCTGCGTGGTTTTCGCGCGCGCTGCCTGCCACTCGATCAGCGCATCGTTGAGCGATGGGAAGTAGCTCTTGCCGCGCACCTGCGTGGAAAAGACGCTCCGCTCGTTGTACAAGAGCGTGCGGTTGACGAGCTGGTCTTGAGCGCCAATCTCCGTCCACGTGCCCCGCTGAAAGCGCGTGGTAGAGGTTCCGGTGTTGGTGTAAAACAGGTTGACCCCAAACTCGTGGTTGGAGGTCACCTTGTAGGATACGTTCGCCAGGGCACCCACCGTGGCTTCGCTGGTGCCCTGTTCGTCGTCCAGAGCAATGATGTCGTCCAACGCCTTCTCGCCCGATCGGCTCACAATGGTATAGCGCCCGGTACGTCCGGCATCGTAGTACGACGACGAACGATCGTACGAGAGGCTGAAGACGTATCCGAGGTCGCGGCCAAACAGCCCGAGCTGGTTGCCCGCCGTAAACGAGTAGCCCATGTCAACCGGCGCGTAGCCCGCGCTGGGGCCCATGGTGTTGTTAAAGGCCTTCGAGATGGCATCGTACTGCGCAGCTTCGCCGCTGCCGTTTACAAAGGCCGGCCCGTCCGGAATTTGGTTGGGCGCCAAGCCCGCAAGCACACCGGGCATTGCGCGATCGCCGCTGCCGTACCCGAGCCAGTCGAGCGAGCCCCCCGGGTACTTCACAAAGTCATCGGTGAAGTGCACCTGCGGATTCACCTTTACCGACGTGGAGAACTTGACGTTGAGCTCGGTGGGAAAATCCTTCGTGGCAATATTCACGAGCCCACCGCTGAAGTTGCCGGGCCGATCGGGCGTAAACGTTTTTATGGTGGTCACATTTTTGAGCATGCCCGCTGGAAAGAGGTCGAACTGCACCGAATTGGTCTCGGGATCCGAGCTGGGGAGATCGACGCCGTTGAGCTGCGTATTGGAATAGCGCCCGCCCAGTCCGCGCACCACCACGTACTTTCCGCCAACGACGGAGGCGCCGGTCACCTTCTTCATGGCGTCGGCGGCGCTTCCTGCGCCCGTCTGACCGATGGCCTCGGCGCTGATGGCGTTGCTCATGGCCGCCGATTTTTGCCGCTCGCGGAGCAACCCTGCCTCGGTGTTTTGGGCCACGGCCGCCGTCACGGTTACCTGCTCCAGCTGCTTCGTCTCTGAGCTGAGGGCAATATCGAGCGTTGTCGTCTCACCGGCGTTAACCTCTACGCCGGTTACCGTTTTCTGCTGGTAGCCGATGAAGGAAAACACGAGGTCGTATTGTCCAGGCGCCAGCCCCGTGAGCTTGTAGCGGCCGTTGAGGTCGGTAGAGGTGCCGGTAGAGGTGCCCACAACCGCCACGTTGGTGCCGGGCATCGGGTCGCCGGTCTCGCTATCGACGACTACCCCGGCCATGGCGCCCGTATCTTGCGCGTGCGCCGCGGGGGCCGATACGGCCACGAAGAAAACTGCAAACACCGTGCACCAGAAGGCACGGGATAAGGAGGTAAACATGCTCTGGCCTTCAATTCCACAATCATAACCGATTTGTGCCTGCATGACCTCGGCGGCGATTATCACGACACCGTAGGGCGGCACTATTCTGCGGTTACAAAGGTAGGGCTGCACCGTTACCCCTAGATTATCGGGGTATTACGCTTGTGTTAGCCACGCCATATTCTGGTTTCCTTTACATCGTGGTCACGCTATGTTTACCGATTCACCGTGCTAAAACGCTGTGTCCTCATGCGGCTGTGCAGAATTGCGTGGGGCGGTGCGATTGGGTTACAGAACGATAACCGGAGCTTTATCCTGTGCTCACGCACAGCGCTGGATGCGACGGTTGACGAGGCGCATATTGTGGTAGGTGCGGCGCTGCAACGTTGCGTTGCCCCACCACGCGTCGGTCTGTTGTTCTCCTACCTGCTCTGCTATGTGTTTTCCTGTATCCGTGCTGCGCTTGCTGTTTGTTGCCCTGCTGCTGTGCACGCTTGCGCAGCCCGCCCGCGCTCAAACCGTTTATGATACGACGACCGTGCAGGGGCAACCGGCCGTGGTGGTTACGGAACGGGACCAGGCTGGCATTGCCGCCCGCCCGGGGCAGCAGGCCATCACGTGGTCGAGCGACTACCTGTGGGTGCTCGACGGCCTGGTCTTCGTCAACGACGGGCAGCAGCTCACCATCGCCCCCGGTACGGTGATTAAAGGCCGCCCCGGCAAGGGCGCGCGCCCCGCGAGTGCGCTGGTGGTGGCCCAGGGCGGGCAATTGTTTGCGCGTGGCACCGCCCAGCGCCCCATCATCTTCACGGCCCTGAAGGACGACCTCTCGCGCACCGACGACCTACCGCCCAACTTCCGCGGCGGGTGGGGCGGCCTGGTGATCTTGGGACGGGCACCGCTCAACACGTACCCCACCGTGCTGAATACCGAGGTCATTTCGCTCAACGACCGGCGCAGCATTTACGGCGGATCACGGCCCAACGACAACTCCGGCGTGCTGCGCTACGTCTCCATCCGCTACGGCGGCACCTCGGCCGGCAGCGCCGACGAGAGCAAAACGGCCGAGTTCAATGGCCTCACCCTTGCCGGGGTGGGCCGCCGCACAACCATCGAATATGTGGAGGTCTACAACAACAATGACGACAACTTTGAGTGGTTTGGCGGCACCGTGAATGCCAAGTACCTCGTGGCTGCGTTCGCCACCGACGATTCGTTCGACATGGATCAGGGCTATCGCGGCCGCGGCCAGTTCTGGCTGGCGCTGCAAAACAGCATCTATGCGGATCGGGCCTTTGAGCTGGACGGCGGTGATGCCGATTTTGGGGGCGAAGACCGCCGGCCCTACGCGACGCCCATCATCTACAACGCCACCATCATCGGCTCGGGCCTTGCCGGAAAGGGCAGCACGGCGCTCTACATGCGCGACAACTTTGCGGGCGCTTTCTACAACTCGATCATCGCCAGCTTTCCCGAAGAGGCCCTCTGGATTGAAGACAAACCCGGCGCGGCCGACAGCCAAACGCGGTTCGCTGAGGGCACGCTGCAGCTGAAAGGAAATCTGTTTTATGCCATTGGCGGTACCATGATGGCTGGATCGGGCAGCGCTGTTGAAGGCCTTGTTGAAAATGATGGGCCGCTCCGGCGTCGGCTAACGAAGTACCTGGCACGCCACAACCGTATCCCCGAAGCCGCGCCGCTCCGCACCATCGGCCGCGACACGTACGGCACCCTCACCGCGCTCGACCCAACGGCGACCAACGCAGCGCGCACATTTCCCGGTCTGCAAGAGCCCGCTACCTTCTTCAAGGATGTAGATTTTATTGGCGCGTTTGGCGAACGGAATTGGGCCCTGTCTTGGACGTACATCGGACAAGGCGGCGCGCAGTATCCGGGGCTGGAGCTCCTTCAGTCTTCAAACGACGGCACCACGACCAGCACCACACGCTGAGAGACAATACACGCTGTTTGGGCATATGCCTGTGCCTTCTGGATGCACGCCTTCTGAGGAGGCACGAATGCGGGGCGCAGGCTTTTCTTTTTTACACCTCTCATCTCAAGATCGTATCAAAAGCACGGGCACCGGCGCACCTGGCGCACTCTTTGATTACGGAAGTGTTATGTAATTGGCAAATGCCGCAACCGCTTCCGTTCTACCAAGCCCTTCGTTTTATGACCCGTCGCTACTGCTGGTCGTTGCTCCTGTTGATACTGTGCGTTGCCCCGGCAACGGTGCGCGCCCAAACGGTCTACGACACCACCCGCGTAAACGGTACCCCGGCCGTCATCGTAACCGAGGCAGCGGGTGCAGGCATCTCGCCGAAGGGATCGAGTGCCTCATCGGTTACGTGGACGAGCGATTACACCTGGATTCTTGACGGGCATGTGTTCGTCAACGAGGGCCAGCTCTTGATGATTGAGCCCGGCACCGTTGTTAAAGGACGCCCCGCCACCGATACGCGGCCGCCGAGTGCCCTCATCGTCGCACAGGGTGGGCAGATTTTTGCGCGCGGAACGGCCGAGCAGCCCATCATCTTTACCACGACGAAAGACGACCTCACCACGACCGACGACCTGCCGTCCACCTTCCGCGGCGGATGGGGTGGGGTGGTGCTGCTTGGGCGCGCCCCGCTGAACACCTATCCGAACGTGCTGAACGTCGAGCTTCTATCCGTGGGCGAGCCGCGCAGCGTCTACGGCGGCCAAAACCCGGACGACAGCTCCGGCATCCTGCGGTACGTCTCCATCCGCTACGGCGGCACGTCGTCTGGCAACCCCAATGAGAGCACCACACCGGAGTACAACGGCCTTACCCTTGCCGGCGTGGGACAGGGCACGACCATCGAGTACGTTGAAACCTACAAAAGCCGCGACGACGGGGTCGAGTGGTTTGGCGGCACGGTGGATGTGCGCTATCTCGTATCGGCGTTTGCTGAAGACGACGCACTGGATATGGACCAGGGCTACCGCGGCCGTGGGCAATTCTGGCTCGTCCTGCAGGGCAGCGTCTCGGCCGATCGGGCCGCAGAAATGGACGGCGGCGATGCCTCGTTTGGCGGCGAGGATCGCAAGCCGTATGCTACCCCCATCATCTTCAACGCAACCCTGATTGGCTCGGGGCTTGACGGGGCCGGCGGCACCGCGCTGTTCTTCCGGGATAACTTTGCGGGCTCGCTGTACAACTCGATTGTGGCGAGCTTTCCGGAAACCGTGGTGCGGATTGAGGACGTTCCCACGACGCGATCGGGCGACAGCTGGGCGCGATTTAGGCAAGGGACGATCCGGATTGCGGGCAACCTCTTTCATGAAGCGGGCGGTGCGTTTTCCGCGGGCACCGGCAGTGCAATGCGTGGCCTGGTGGGCAACCAAGGCACCCTGGGCGATTCGCTTGCGGCCTATTTGCAGCGCAACAACACGGTCGCAACGCAGCCGCCGTATCAAAACCTCTCGCGCAACAGCTACGGGCAGCTTACCAGCCTCAACCTGCGAGCCACCGGCCCGGCCACGTCGCTTCCGGGCATTGAAGAGCCCAGCGGCTTTTTCCGCGACGTGAACTACGTTGGCGCGTTTGGCTCCAAGGATTGGGCGGCGGGGTGGACGTTCATTGGAACGGGCGGCACGGCATACCCTGGGCTCCAACTTCTCGAATAGGCTGTGTCTGAAGTGCGCGCTTACGCCCGCGAGGCGGCCTGATCCATGGCGGGCTCAGGCAGCCGCTGTTGCACCAGGAGGGCCATGGCGAAGGCTGAACAGGCGGCCCCGATGGCGTTGCTTACGTATCCCAGCGGGCCGAAGGTAAGCCCTGCGACAAAGCTTCCAAACCCAAAGCCCCCCTGACCGGCCCCCACGGCGAGACCCATCAGCAGCCCCCGCTGCCGGTCGGGGACGAGCGCCGTGAGCAACGATTGCAAGGGGCCGATGCGCATGCCCACCGTCGCCATCGCGCCGAAGAACAGCACCGCCACGCTATAAAAGCCGCTAACCATGTACGGGGTGACGAGCATGATCACCCCAAGCAAGGCGCTCGTCCACACGATGATGGGCTTGCGTCCGATGGTGTCCGACAGGCGCCCGGCCGAGGGCGCGGCCAGGATGTTGCCCAGCCCGCCAATGGCAAACAGCAGCGCCACCTCGTAGCTCGACAGGCCGATCGAGGTTTCGAGCCAGGTGGGCAAGAAGGTGGTTAGCAAGCCAAAGCCAAAGAACATGAGCACGTAGCTGCCGACAGCGGCGCGGGCTGTGGCGTCGTTGAGTACGCGCCGGTACTTGCGGATGCCGCGCCGGAAGGTGACGCGCTCGGGATCGAGGTCGGCCTCGGGCGAGGGCACGTAGCGCCAAATGAGCACGGTGGCCCCGGCCATGGTAAGGGCAAACCCTAAAAACGGCCATCGGTAGCCAAATGCCGTGGCAAGTACTTTCCCCAACGGCACGCCGGCCACTTGGCCCAGGGCCGTGCCGCTCATCACCCAGCCGTTGGCCCACCCCCGCTGCTCGTAGGGAAAATAGTCGCCGATGTACGCCACCGACCCCCCGCTGAGCATTCCGCCCCCGATGCCCGCCAGAATACGCATGATGAGCAGCAGCTCGTAGTCGGCCGCCACGGTGTGCAGCGCGAGCGTTACCGTCATGAGCCCGGTGCCCAGAAGCAGCACGCGGCGGCGCCCGATCCGATCGGACGCGGGCCCCACGAGCAAGGCCGAGCCGGCAAGCGCCACGGCGTACGACGTCAGCAGCATGCCCCGCCAGAACTGATTGACGCCCAGCGTTGCACCAATCTCCGGCAAGATGGGAACCATGATGATGAGCTGGCTGCTCGTGGAAAACATCATGAGCCACAGAGCCAGCAAGATGAGGTACGGCGATGTCTGCTGTGCGCGAGGAGTTCCCACGGAGGCAACAGGGCGTCAGGAAAAGGGACGAAGCAGATAGACCTGTAGAACGGAGGCGCTTGTTCGTTCCAGCAGGGCGGGCTGTTGCCACGGAATCAACACACCGAGTGCAACAAACAGCGCCCGCGCCTTTGAGCAGACGCAGGCGCCATCTGAACAGTGCGTTGGGCAACTGCGCTTAGGGCCGAATCGTGGCGCGATTGTTTTCGAGCAGAAGCTGCGCGCTCAACGACTGTGCCAACGCCTGCAGCACCTCCTGTGCGGGCTGCGACCGGCTGAAGGTGCCCGTTACCGTTTCGGACTGCAGCTTCGGGTGCACCGCAATTGGCATCTTGTAGTGCTGCGACAGCTGCTGGGCGATGGTAGCCAGCGGCGCATCCTGGAAGATGAAGAGCCCCGTCCATGCCAATGCGTCGTTAATGTTGACGCGCTCGGGGGGCACCGGCTCGCTGCCGCGTGCCACCACGCTGCGCTGCCCCGGCTGTAAGGTGACGGCGCTGTTGGGGCCTCCCGTACGTGCCTTCAGGCGCACGCGGCCCGTTGCCAGAATGACCTCGGTGCGGCGCTCTTCGGCCGTCACCGCAAACTGGGTGCCCAGCACCGTGGTTTGCGCCGTGGGGGTGGTAACGGTAAATGCGGTGCGGCCCTCTTTCACGTCAAAGAAGGCTTGTCCGGCCGACAGGGTAACGGCCCGATCGAAGCCGTCGCCCGGCACATACTCCAGCATCGCAGCCCCTTGCAGGCGCACCGTCGATCCATCGGCAAGCGTCACCATTTCTTGTGCGCCCTCGGCCACGCGCACGGTGGTGGTATCGGGTTCCCACGGTGCCACATACAGCACGGCGAACAGCACCACCAGCATCGCCACACCGGTGCCCCAGCGCACAAGCAGGCGCCGGTTGGCCGACGTTTCGTTGCGGGCGATGGGCGCACGCCCGGCGCGCACACCATCGCGAGCGGGCGCTTGGCCGTTCGCCCGATCGGGAGCATTCGCGGCATGCGTAGCCCACATTTCTTCGAAGTCGGCGCACGCGCTGCGGATGTCGCGCACGACGTCATGCAGGGCGGGATGCGCCGCGAGGGCCGCTTCAATCGTGGGGCGGGCGTCGGCCAACGCGCCGCGCTCTGCTTCGCTCAGCAGATCGCCCTGCCCGGCCGCGTCGAGGGCATACAGCACCAGCAGCGAGCGGTCGGGGAGGTCGTCATTAAACTGCGTCGCGATGCGCTCGCGGGCCGCGCGCCACGCAACGAATGCCTGCGCAAGGGCGTCATCCGCAGCCAAGCGCTCGCGCAGCTCGTCTTGGGCCTCCGGCGAGAGGGCGTCGTGAAAAAGTAGCGTTTCGTACAAAGGATCCATTGCTCAATTGGTCAATCAGAAGGCCGTTCGCGTCGATACGCTCGACGGTCGGGGGGTTCATCTGTAGGTCTGCATAGGGAAGCCGCATGATGTTCAGGATAAGTAACACACCTGTCGCCTATGCTATGCACCCCCAAGCAATACAAAGAGCAACAGCCCCGCTAAGGCATCGCGGAGCTTGTCGAACGCCCGCTTCACCTGCATCTTAATCGCCGCCTCGGTGGTGTCAATCATCTGGGCAATCTCCCGGTATTTGTACCCGTACTCACGCAGCTCCAAAATGCGCTGGGCCTTCGGCGAGAGAAGCTCCATGGCGCGCTCCACATCCACGCGGGCGCTTCCATCATCGGGGGCCGTGGTGCGGTCGAGCGGCAACTCCGGATCGTACAGCCGCTCTTTCATGTCGTAGCGGCCCCGGTAGTAATCTTGCAGCTCAAAAAGCGCCGCCTTCATCGCAAACGCCTTAAAGCTGCCCGGCTTGTTGATGTCTTCGATGCCGTTGTGCACCCGCAGCAGCGTGTTTTGGATCAGGTCGTCCACGTCGGGCGTTTTCCCAATGCGCTTAATGAAGTAGCCCTTCAAGATGGGTTGCAGCGCATCGAGGAGCACCGAGCGCGCCCGGTCATCGCCATCCTGGGCGCGGCGCACGCGATCGGGGTCAAACGGAGAAGCAGCGTCAGCCATACGGCCTTGCACACGGTTCGATGAACAGAAGATGACAGGCTACGAAAAAATAGGCGCAGACTGTCAATAGTACGAAGGTCATCACGTGGAAGCGAACTGTTTTGTATTCGTTCCGTATGAAAGGGGTGATGACACAAACGCAGGCGTCATTCTGGCGCAATGGGTAGTACGCAACCGCGTGATTTCAATCAACAACTTTGAGACATCATGAGCCTGTACGATCTCCACGAGGCCCAGTTGAACGACATGGAAGGGCAGGGCTTCGCTTACTCGCAGAAAACGGTTTACGGAAAGGCGTACAAAGGCGTCTTTTTCGGGGAAGACGCCGATACGATCGAACAGCTTGCTGAGGTAGAAGAGGGCGAAGACGAGCCGACCTTCACCGGCATTCTGTACGACCGGAGCCGAGAGCGCGAGAAGAGCTTCTCCATCAACATCACCAAAGTGATTAGCACGCCCACCGGAGAGCGTGCGGACTTCGTGGCAACGGAAAAGCCGTAGCGTTCTGCTTCGCGTTCGAAACGCCCCCTGATTCAGGGGACCTCATCAGCCCACCAGGCGGCCCTGCCGCTTGGTGGGTTTTTTATTGGGGTATGGCCTGAAAATCTTTCGGGGCTTGTGCCCCGGCGGGCTGCCGCGGGCACGCTTGGCCCCTAACGGCTCCCCCAACGCTTAGCGGCCGCTGCGGAGGTTGACGGCGAGCCCCACCATGGGCGTCGCGCCGACAAGGTCAACGCCGCCAAAAACCACGACGCGCGACGCGTTAACGACCAGCCCCACCGGCACGGCAGCCCGCGTGCTGTACGTATCGTCCTGCGTTTCCACGTGCACCCCAAGCCCCACCGCCGGCTGCACCACCGACCGAAAGACGTTGCCAAAGCCCAGCATCTGTGCCGTAAGGTGCTGCCGATCCTCGCCCGTGAGCACGCGGGCGTTGATTGACGTTTGCAGCAAAAAACCGCCCGACGGCTGCACGTAGCCCGCCATAAGTCCGAGCGGCGCCTCGCCGGTGCCGTAGTACCCCACCGTACCGCCCACCAGGGCGGTAAGGCCCACGGCGGCGAACGCCACGGTGGCCGCGGGCCCCAACGAAACGTCGTCCTCGTCGTCGCCCGCATCATCATCGCCCGACGCCCGCGGCTCCTCATCGGCGGCGCCTCGGCCCATGGTGGTGCGCGGAGCGGCGCGGCCCGCGGCGTCGTCGCGGTCCACGTAGTACGGATCGGGGCCCACGCGCCACCCAATGAAAATGCCAATCCGCGGCGTAAAGATGGTGGGCACCGGCTGCTGACGTGACGCCCGATCGGAACGCCCGGAGCGGCGAGCGGCCGTCCGCCCGGCTTCCACAAACCCGACGCGGAGCACGGTGGGCCGCGCCAGCGTGACGCCGGCCTTCAGATACGACAGGGCCGCTGCGCCCTCCGTGTCCAGAAAAACGCGCGACGCCGACACGTCCACCGTAAACCGGTAGCGCGCCGGGTGCGGAGCCAGCCGAAAACTGTCGACCGCCACAATCATTTCGGCCACCTGCTGGCCCTCCACCAGCACATCGTACTTCACCTCCACCTGCGTCATGCGGAAGCCCTGCAGCACCGAGCGCGCGGCGGGGCCGGGCCGGCCGTTCACCCACAGGCTGTCGCCCGGCTGCCACGACCACGTGAAGGTCCACTGCGCCGCCGAAGCCTCCGGCTGCACCCGGTAGCGGTAGTCGAGCGCAAGCGCGGCCACTTCCGGCAGGCGCTGCACCGCTGGATCTGACGGAACCGCCGCGGGCGCCGGCCAATCGTTCAGGACCACGCGGCCTTCGCGGGCGGGCTGCGCCTGCGCCCCGCTGGCCAGGCCAAGGGCATGCAGGCAAAGGATGCCCCCCACAACCCAACAGATACCACGTACATACAGCGAAACGGTGGCTCCTACGAGGGGCCGCAGCGAGGTTTTCCAAGGCATCATGACAAGCGGAACCAACGGCATAATTTATGCGGGGATGTTTGTACGTGTAGTCGCCCCAAGCGATGCATCCGTCACACGCCTGCGCAATGTAACATACAAGAAACAGCCCGTTGGGGGATACGTATTGACTTCTGTCTGGCTGTAGTCTATGTTGGAAAAGCAACTGTAATGCCCTACGATCTGGTCCCCGTAGCGTGTGGTGTGCAGGGCTTCCGACAGCGCCGTTTTTGGTGCCGAGCCCCGGTACAGCAGCAGGCAAGTAGATCCGCCGCAGCGCCCTGCAATGCACGCGGCCCTCGGTTGTATACCGACGGTTAGGCGCAGGGCGTCGGCAAGCGTTCGTTTATAACAAAGGTCATGTCGATCATGGAGTTGGCTCCGCTCACGGTATTGAACAACCAGTATACGATTAAACGTACGCTGGGCGATCCTGGGCCGTTTGACATCAAATACCTGGGACAGCACATTGAAACGGAAGAGCAGGTTATCATCCGGGAGTACTTTCCGACGTTCCTTATCGAGCGCGCCTCGGGAAAGACGTCGGTTGAGGTAACCGGTGGCGAGAAAGAGGGATCGCTCTACCAGTCGGGGATCGAGTACTTCCAGAAAGAATCGGAGGTGCTTGGGGAGCTCTCGCACGAAGCTTTGCCATCGTCATACGACGTGTTTGAGGCGAACGGCACCATCTACCGGGTGCGTCCCTACGAGCCGAGCATGTCGCTGGCCCGTGGGCTGGAAGACAAAGGCGCCCTGTCGGAAAAGGCCGCGCTGACCATCATGGTGCCGGTGCTAAAGGCGCTGGAGGCCGCGCACGAAGCCGGCTTGTACCACGGCGGCGTATCGCCCCTGACGATTCGGCTGCGCGAGGGCGGGCAACCGATGGTTACCGGCTTTCGCGGCTCGTTCATTCAGCTTGCCCGCCAGAGCGGTCAGTTGAACAGCTTGGTGCAACCGGGTACGAGTGCGATCGAGCAGTACACCCCGCGCGGCAACCAGGGCCCGTGGACGGACGTGTACGCGGCCGCTGCAACCATCTGCACGATGGTGACCGGCCAGGACATGCCGAAGGCTTCAGACCGTCTCGGCGACGCGGACCCGCTGCTTGAGCTCTTGGAGGACGCGGCGTCGTTCTCCTCGCCCGGCGTTCGCGATGCCCTCACCCAGGCGCTCGTGGTCGATCCCTCGAAGCGCATGCAAGAGGTGGAGGAGCTGCGCAGCACGCTTGAAGACGAATCGGTGCGCTACGAGGGCGACGGCGAAGGCGAGGAGGCCTTCGAGATTATACCGGTTGAAGCCGACATTGCAGCGCCCGCCGACGACGATGACGATGCTTCCACCGGCGAGATTGAGGTGCTGTCCACCGGCGACTCCGACCGCCCGTCGCGGCCCCGGCGTACCGGCAAACGCGGCACGCTGCGCCGCAACCGCACCGCCTTGTTCATTGTTCTGCCCCTGGTGCTGTTGGCTGCTGGCGGAGGAGCATGGTACTTCACGCTTGGGCCGGGCGCTTCTAATCCTGTGGCCACAAAAACGTACCAGGAGTATCGCCAAACGGCTGACTCGCTCTTTGCCGAGGCTAACTACAACCAGGCCGAAACCTACTACCAGAACGCACTGAATGTGCGCCCCGAGGACCAATACACCATCCAGCGGCTCAACCAAATCAGCGAGCTGCAACAAGAATCGAGCGCACGGCAATTTCAGCAGCAGATGGATCGCGGCTTACGCCTGAAGAACAAGGCCGACTCACTCGCTCAGCTCGATCAGTACAGCGAAGCCAACCGCCTGTATTCCCGCGCGATGGCCGCGTACTTCCGCGCCCTCGACATTCGTCCGGGCAACCAGCAGGCCCTCGACATGCGTGCGCAGATTGACCAGCGCCAGCTTGAGCTTGCGCGTCAGCAGATTGGCGGCATGGGCGGCGGACAAGCAAGCGTCGGCCAAATCGCCTCGTTCTTTCAGCAGCAAGGCAACCAGCAGCTGCAAGCGGGGAACTTGCGCGTAGCACTGAGCAAGTTCCAGCAGGCCGCCAATTACAAACCCAACGACCCCAACCTGCAACGCATCATTAATGACCTGCAGCAGCAGATCGAGCAAAACCAACAGCAGGACCAGTACCAGGAGTACTTCAGCCGCGGCCAACAACTGCAACGCCAGGGCAACTACGCGGCTGCGCTAGAAGCCTTTCGCAACGCCGCGGAAGTGCAGCAAACGACCGAGGTGGAAGCCGCTATAGCCACCACCGACAGCCTCCGCCAAACGTCCCAAGCGGCCCAGGCGCAGTACAATCAGTACATTTCGCAAGCCGATGCCGCGTTCCAGCAAGGCAACTTTGAAACGGCTGTCGAAATGTACCAGAACGCGCTGGAGGTGCGCCCAGGCGACGACTATGCTGCGCAGCAGCTTGAGAAGAGCCGAAGCGAATTAGAGATGCTGCGGTTGGCGCGGGCCAAGCAGCAACAAAACAAGCAGCAGAAGGAAGCCATGCAGGGCGAGCAGGGCATCTACAACGTGGTTGACCAAGCCCCCAAGGTAAAAGGCGGACTGGCGGCCCTGCACGAAGACGTTCAGTACCCGCAACAGGCCGCTCGCCAGGGCATTGAGGGCAAGGTGTACGTGCAGGCTGTCGTTAACGCGGATGGCACGGTGCGCTCGGCACAAGTGGTACGCGGCATTGGCGGCGGCGCCGACGAAGAAGCGCTTGAGGCCGTGCGCGAAGCGGAGTTTATCCCTGCCAAGGTTGATGGCAAACCCGTACCGGCCAAAACGGTCGTCTGGGTCCGCTTTAGCCTGGACAATTAGCAGTGCAACTTGTGCGTTGCCACCACCCACCACAAGCGCCGTCGAGCTTTTGCCTGGCGGCGCTTGCTTATGCCGTAACGCGCCGGTAGCACGCCTGGTGCTTCGCTGCAGTAGCAGCTAGCGATAGCTCGTCCTGGAGCTGGGCCCGCGCGGCAGCGCCTGCCGCCGGTGCTTCTAAGGTGCGCCTAATCGCCTGTGCAAGGGCTTGGGGGCGCGACGCGTCCGCAATGCGAAGAGCGCCTTCCACGTGCGCATTGTATGCCAAAAAAAGCGGCAAACGAGACGTTACGATGGGCCGACCGGTTGCTATCCACGTGGCAAGCGACCCCGACGCCGACGCCTCTCGAAAGGGACAGGCCGCCACGTCGGTGGCTGCCAAGTACTGCCGAAGCACATCGTCCGGAACGTATCCTGTAATGCGGAGCCGACCGGCGCACCCCAACGCTGCAGCCTGCGCGCGCAAGTGCTTGGCGAACGCCGGACTGTTCTTCCCGGGGGCTCCCGCACAGACCACCATCACATCCTCCGGTAGATGAGGAAGCGCGGCAATGAGCCGGTCGTGGCCCTTGCGACGATGAATGTACCCCAGCACCGTACACACCCGATAGTCTTCGAGTCCTAAGGCTGCCTTGGCCGCCTTGGCTTCCGGCACGTCGATGCGCTCCACAAAGTGCGGAATGACCGTGGGCCGTGGCATGAGCGCCTCCGCGCGCCGGGCCTCTTCTGCCGTACACACCAACACCTCCGCAGCCGACCGCGCGATGTCCCGCGTCGCCCGCGCATTGTCATATTCGCGATGGAGAAAGTCGAGCGCCTTGCCGGCTGAGGCCCGCCAGGCGTCCACAACGGTACGTGCCGATGCCGTCGTTCCGGACGCATCCGCGACCCGTTGCCGCCGCTGCCGCCCCGAAGCCCGCTGGGCCCACAACCGGCGAAGCATGCCCCACGGGCCGTAGCCATCGCGCACGTCGTGCAGCGTCACCACATACGGCGCGTGTAGGTGCGCTGCCAGGTACTGTACGTTTCGCCGAGCGGCATGCGCCCCCCCCCACACCCGCGGGTTGTACTGCACATGCACCACATCGGCCGGTGCCATCGCTGCAAGGGCTGCATCCAACGCGTCGGCGTGACGACCTGCATCCTCGGGCAATACGCACGCCGCCTCAACCACGCGGCCCGGCTGATGCGCGCGCACCGCTGCGGCCAGCAGGCGCCCGTACCGACACACGCCGTGCGACGCTTCTCCCATGTGGATGTATCCAACCGTCATAACCAACCGCTCTCCGTTCGCAAGACATCCATTTTCCATCGCAGCCGCTGCCACCGGGCCCGCCATTGCGCGCGGCGCCGCATCGATTGATTCGAAAGCAGCGGATACCGCCAACGCCGCATTTCAGTCCCCGCCACCGCCTCAACCACGCATACGTCGCGCCACGGCAGCTCCGTACGCCACCGTGTGGCCACCGATGGGTCGATCGGACGCGTGACGCGCTGCTTCCACGGCTCGCGCTCGACGTCCACCGTGTCGGGCGGCGTTTGGTGGAAATGCACCATCGCCGGATCAAACGCAAGCCCCACGGCACGGCATAGCGTGCGAAGCGTCGCTTCCGGACTGCGCACGAGCGCTTCAAAGCGGACGGTGTGCACCGCCGCTGGGTGCGTCGCGGCTGCGGCCCGTCCGGCGGCTACATGCTCAACCCAGAGCTCCGCATCGCGGGCAACGTATCCCGAGCGCCAGGGCACCGTGCGCCACGAGTTGACGACCGCACGGGCGTCGCGCACCACGTGAATGACGCGCGCCCTGGGAAACCAGTCCAGCAACTGAGGTATGTGGCGCACATGGTCGGGCGTTTTTTCGCCGACTACGGACGCGCCCGTGTGCGCCGCAAACGTGCGCAGCAGCGCTTCAAAGATGGCTTGCGGGTCGTGCGCTGCGCGGGCCGCGCGGTGGAAGGCATCGGGGGCGCCCATCGCCGGAAAGAGGGGGCCGGCCGCCAATGCCTCGATGAGGGCAGGCGGGCTGTGGCGCCGGGCCTTCTGCACGAGGAAGGTTTCCGGCGCGATGGCCACTTCAGGGTGCGCATTGAGCAGGCGCTGCACCAGGGTCGTGCCCGAGCGCGGACAGCCCACCACAAACAACGGTTTGAATGCGCTAGCGGACATGTGGTGGAGTGGCGTATCCCAGGGTCTTTAGCAAAGCGCCTGCTTCCTGCGCCGCCACCTGCTGCTGTGCAACCGTCAGAGCTGTTTGCCAGGCTCCTACCGAATCGTCGCGTGCTTCCGCGAGCGCCTCAGCAAACCCAGCGCTGACGGGCGCCTCGTATCCGAGGAAGCGGGCAAGCGCCGCCCCAGTAGCCGCTGGTTCCTGTACCAGTGCCTCGTACCGCAGCGTGTGCTGCTGATGCGTTGGCACATGTGCAAGCCCCGCCCGGGCAGCCGCCACGTGCCGCCGCCACGTCCAGATACACCGATGAAAGGTGGTGGTGGCGGCAAAGGCTTCGCGCCGCTCCGGTGCCACCCAAAACCGCGCCGTTGTCCCGAAGGACTGCCCATCGTCGTCTGCCCCAGCGCCCTGCGGCTGCATCCACGGCTTTTGGCTGTGCGAGAGCGCTGCGTCCCGCCCGTCGCGCACAATATGCACGAAACGGGCATCGGGAAACGTATCGTAGAGGAAGGGGATGAGGAAGCAGTTGCGCGGCGTCTTTTCCGCAAAGCGCTCATCGCCATCGGCCCAGGCCCGCAGCAACCAGCGATACACCCGCCGATAGTAGCGCGCGGCGCGCTGGGTAGACCAATTGCCCCGGTACACGTGGCGGGCTGCTGCTTTCGTAAAGGGCGGCTCGAAGTGATACGAGAGGCCGGGCAGGTGCGCAATGCAGCGTCCCAAAAACGACGTGCCAGACCGCGGCGCGCCCACAATGAACACCGGCTGGCGCAGCCGCGGACGCACCGAGGCGACCACCCGCTGCAGTGTAAGCGGGCGACGCACGTAGCGGTGCTTTCGCTCGCGCCGCCACGTGCGGTACAATAGATCAACGAACGATAGCGATTCAGGCATAGCGTATCAGCTCCAGAAGCGACGCACCTTGTGAAGCACGCGCTCCCACAGCGTGCGTTGTACCCCGCCAACACTGCCAATGGGCTGCAGGCCCCACTTCTCGGCAAAGCGCTCTTTATCCACCTCGGTGTCGCTGCGCTGGCGCTCGGTCTCGTCCAGGTACGCCACCGGCTTGTGGTCGAACACGGCCTTGCGTACAGCCTGCACGTTCATGCCCGCGCGCTTGCACTGCATGAAGAAGTCGTACAGCTCGTAGTAAAAGTCGTAGCGCGGATCGAACTGGACCGCCTCCAGCACCTCGGCGCGCAGCAGCATGGTGGCAAGTCCGCCGTCGACGCGCGCGCTCGAAAGCCCCACGGCATCGGCAGCCTCCACCGTTAAGAATTTCTTGGTGACGATAGGCGTTTCGCCCTGCTCGCCCTCCACAAAAAACTGCCCCATCATGCGGTACTGGTCGTACTCGTTCCACACGCCCGTGGCAATATCCACCCCGTCGTGGGTGTCCAGGTAGGTCATCAGCGCCTCGACGGTGCCGGGGCGCACCTCGATGTCGTCGTCGAGGTAGAGGAGGCGCGGCGTTTCAAGCGCCTCGGCGATGAGGCGCCGGGCCGCCGACGGCCCCACCGGACGCGGCGCGGCGCGGTACGTGACGTCCTCAGCCGCCGCCCACGTAGCCTCCAGCTCGGGATTGGCAAGGCTGTCGAGCACCACCATGTGGTGTGGCGTCGTCACGTGCGTTCGCACGCTGCCAATGCAACGCTCCAAGCAGCCTGGGCGACCGGCAGTGATGATGCCAATGGTGAGTGGAACAGCCATGAATGCTTAGGAGGTTGAACGCGACGGACGAAACGGTGCGGTGAGGGCGCGCGCCAGCCGAAGCGCGCGATACACCAGCGGGCGCTGCAAAAGGTAGAGGGCGCCGGCGTAGGCCAGGAGTCCACTCCCGACGCCCGCGGCAAGGTGCACGTACAGATTGAGTGTCGGGAGGCTCCACCGCACAACCGCGCTAAGGCCAATGCCCACCAGCGCCGCAGCCGCGACAGGCGCCAGCGCGCGCAGATACGCGCCCACCGGTAGGCCCACGAGCCGATGCACCATCCACCAGCCCAGCGGCGCTACCAGGTACCCGCCCGCCACGTACGCCACCGCAATGCCCATCGCCCCGGCCGAAAAAGCCAGCGCCAGCGCCATCAGGCCGAGGCGCACGCCCCAGTACAGCGCCACCTGCACCAGCGTCCACGACGAGCGGCCCATCCCTTTGATGACCGCTCCATTGAACAGCGTGATGCCTTGCAGCAGCCCCATGGCTGCCAGCACGCGCAGCAGCGGCCCGCTCGGTGCCCACTTATCCCCGAAGAGGACTACCATCACCTCGGGCGCCCACAGCATCAGCAAGCCGAACAGTGGAAACGCGAGCGCCGCGCCAAACTGCGTGGCCGACCGGTGAAAGCGCCGCACCTGGGCCGGGTCGTCCTGCATGCGGCTAAAGGTGGAAAACGTGACGCGCGACGTCGCCCCCGTAAGGAGTTGCGACGCCGTGTGCATCTGCCGAAACGCAAGGTCGTACAGTCCCAGCGCCACCGGCCCCAGAAACGCCCCCACGAGGAACGTGTCGCTACGGTTGGCCGCAAAGTTGAGCAGGCGCGTACCGGTCATGTAGGCGCTAAAGCCAAAGAGCTCCCGGAACCGCTCTGCAGAAAACGTAAAGCCGGGCCGCCAGTCGCTCGCCGTCCACAGCACCACCATCTCCACCGCGTTGTACGTCACCTGCTGACCGATGAGGCTCCACACGCCAAACCCGGTCACCGCCATCCCGATGCCCACTGCGCCTCCCAGCGCGACCGCCGCAAGCGACCGCAACGCCAGCACGCGAAAGTCCATTGTGCGCTGAAAGAGCGCCTGCTGCACGCCGCTGAGGCTTCGCAGCACGAACACCACCGCCAGCACGCGCAAGAGCGGCGTCAGGGCGGCTTCACCCATGACCTGTGCGATCCACGGCGCGGCCCCCGCCGTAAGGCCCGCCAGCACCACTCCGGTGCCCACATTGATCCACAGGGCCGTATCCAAGTGCCCGTCGGTGAGCGTCTCACGCTGCACGATGGCATCGGAAAAGCCCTGATCGATGAGCACCTTTGCCAGCGCCACGAACACCCCTGCGAGGGCCACCAGCCCAAACGCAGCCTCCGAGAGCAAGCGCGCCAGCACCAACATCACCATAAAGTTGGCAATGCGCCCGCCCCAGTCCTCGACGGTCGTCCAGGCAATGCCGGTGGTCGTTTTTTCGCGGAGGGAAGCAGCCATGCAAGCAGGAGGCGTGGGGACGTCGCTACAGCGCAGGTTTCACGACCGCCCGGATGTGTTGTTCGCTGCCGCGGTACGGTACAGCGCGACGTGCGCAGCCGCCAGGCGCGGCCACGCCAACGCCTCCAGCGGCGCGCGCGGCGGACGTGCAGCGGTTTGCGCCCAGTGGAGCGCATCACGGAGCACCGCGGGCGTCAGTCCGTCGTCGTAGGTGCGCACCCACGCAGCGCCCACCTGCTCTTGGAGTTCGGCCATGGCCCCGCGGGCCGGCACGAGCACCGGACGGTTGAGCGAGAGCGCCAGGAGGGCAGTGCCCGAGTGCAAAATATCCGTGTAGGGCAAGGCGATGAGGTCGCTGGCGCTAATCACCTGCACCAGCTCCGCCTCGGGCACAAAGCGGAGGTCGGTTGTCACGCGGGCGTCGGGGGCAGCGGCCGCCTCCACCCGGCGCGCGAGTGCATCGCTCGATGGGTTTCCGGCAACATACAGCCGCGCGTCCGGTGCGTCCAATCGGCGAAAGCACGTGATGAGGTGTGGGACGTTTTTGTACGGCCGGATGCGCCCCACATGCCCAATGACGGTGGCGCCAGCAGGAACGTCCAGCGCGGCGCGCGCCTCGTCCACCGGCAGCGGCGCCGGGTACGCCGAGCGGTAGTGCCCGTGCGGAATCACGCGGCCCGGCACGTTGCGCAGTCGCGGATGAGCCGCGCAGGTGGCCTCCAGGCCGGCCCGGCTCAGGCTGATGAGGCCATCCACTTGCGGAATAAAGACGCGCCAGAACAGCCGCTCCAACCGCGGGTGGTGGGATTGGTGCGGCCCAGCATCGTGGGCCGTCCACACCAGCGCCGCGCCGCGCATGCGCATCCAGGTAAGCAGCACCAGCGTAGCCCCCACGTAGGCAGCGGCCGTCCAGACGTGCGGCTGGCTCAAAAAATCGTCGGGCCAGTGCACGTGCACCACGTCGTACGTGCCGGTGAGCGCACGCTGCGGGGTAAACTCGTCGACGACGGCCGCGGTCGGGTCCATCGCGTCGTAGAGCAGCCGGTTGTAGGGATTGCCCGTGCGGTTGTTAAACGCGGGCCACGCGAGCACGGCGAGGGGCGTAGACATGACGGTCGAATCGTTTGGAAAGGCACCAGAGCGCTAACGCCCCCCGGTACGCAGGGCTCCCTGGAAGGTCAGCCAACGGCGCTGCTCAACGCGTGTTGGCGCGCCTCCGTTGATGGCCGGGGACGTCCGATGAACTGCAGCGATTGCCAGGCTGTGGATGCCGTCTCGAATGTCGATGGTTCAGGTGGCTGTTCGGAGGGGTGTGTCCAACTGCACGCTCGTCGCCCGAAGAAGCAGTTTCCTACGTGTCATCGCGAGGGGTGGGGGCGAGCCAGTGGCTGAGGTCGCGGTCGAGGAGGGTTTCCAGCGCGCGGACCTCCGGGCGAAACGTTTCGATGAGACGCGAGCGCACCGCGGGGTCCATGGGCGGCTTGTCCAAGTTCTGATTTTTGAGGGCCGTAGCCCAGCGCACCATCGCCTGTGGTACTACGGGTGCAAGGGCCTCGCGCATGGGCTGCGCCGCTGTAAGGAGCCGGTGCATCCAGCGGCGTTTGGGAACGCCCGACTTGTTGACGCGGCGGGTGGTGGCGGGCGAAAAATGGGGATCGACGCCAATGAACCGGTACACATCCTCGATCACCTCTTGGGGGTCCTCCACGAGGTCATCGTGCAGGTAAATGCGCAGTTGCGACCGGTCGAAGCGCGCCAGGTAGCGCTCCAACTGCTCCGCGTAGCGCCCGCGATCCACGTAGCGGCCCAGCGCCCACCCGGCCTCCACGCGCGCGCCCTCCGCGTCCAGCGCCTTTCCGAAATCGGTGATGGGCTCAACGCCATCACGCACAAAGTGCATGAACTCGGAGTACGCCCGCTCGACCGGGTTGCGGAGCACGGCCAGCAGGCGCACCGTGGGCACCGCCTCCTGAATGTTGGCGGGCGCGGCAGGCCAGTACAGGTACCAGTGCGACGCCTCGCCTCGCGCGGCGGCATCTTCGCTTCCGTCAAACAGGGCGCGGTACGCGTCGGCCGCGGTGATTGAAGCGTTGTTGATGCCTTCGGGGCGCTCGTCGATGGGCGCGGTAAACGCCGGCGGCGCATCGGCAAATGCGAAGTAGTTGGGCTCCTTCACCGGCGCCATAAACACGTCCGGATGCTGGCGCAGCGCGTCGTACAGCGCCGTCGTTCCGGCCTTCATGGCTCCGATGAGCAAAAACGTAGGCAGCGGCACACCAACGAGCGGGTTAGGAGCAGAACCGTGGGCCAAGGGAAAGCCGCCAAGCGACGGTTCGTTTCACGAGCGCGCCGCGTCGGTGGCATCCGTCGTCTCGGTCGATGCGCGGAGCATTGATGGTTCAAACGATTGTTCGGAACCATCTTGGCAGCTGCACACCCAACCCAGCAAAAAAGAAATTCCCTTCATGTCATCGCGAGGAATGAGCGCACGTGAGTGACGTGGCGATCTCCAGGGGCCAAGAAAAGTGCTTCGTAGCAAAGAGTGCCCAACTCTGGGGATTGCCCTTCCGGGACGACCTGTGGCCCTTTGCTCCTCTGTTCCGAGATGATCTCCAGCTTAGGTGGAAGCGCTTGCGCCTCGCAGCCCGCGCTGGTATGTTGTGGGCGTCCGTTGCTGTTCTGCCCATCACGTGTTTTCCTCATGGCCGCTACGTACGATACCCTTCAGCTGCACCGCGACGCCGCCGTTGCCACCGTTACGATGGATCAGCCGAAGCGGCGCAACGCCCTCAGTCCAGCGCTCGATGCCGACCTGCGCGCGGTATTCGAGGCGCTGAGCGCCGACGATGCGGTGCGCGCCATTGTACTGCGCGCCAACGGTCCGGGCTTTTGCGCGGGCGCCGACCTGACGCTGCTCAAGGAGGGCCTCTCGCCCGATCAGCTATACGAGCACCTCACCACGCGCTATCTGCCGCTCATCCAGCGCATACAACACGCCCCCAAGCCTGTCATCGGCGCGATCAATGGCGCGGCCGCCGGGGCGGGCATGGCGCTGGCGCTGGCGTGCGACCTGCGCCTCATGGCCGACGACGCGGTGCAGATGATGGCGTTTAGCAACATCGCCTTTGTGCCCGACAGCGGCGCCTCGTACCTGCTGGTGCGCCAGGTGGGCTACAGCCGCGCGTTCGAGCTTGCTGCCACGGCCGATCCGTTACCGGCCGACCGGTGCGCGGCCCTCGGGCTTACCAACCGCGTGGTGCCTGCCGACGAGCTGCACGACGCCGCCGACGCCTGGGCCCACGAACTCGCCCAACGTCCCACGCAGGCCCTGGCCCAAACCAAGGAGGTGTTGGCCTACGCGCAAGATCATGGCCTTGCCGACGTCATCCGGAAGGAAGCCGAACTGCAGATGGAGGCCGTGCAGACCCACGATCATCGCGAAGGCGTGCAGGCCTTTCTAGAGAAACGCGCGCCCGACTTCCAAGGACGCTAAGACGACGCATCGGGCGATTCGGGGAAAAGGGTAGAGCCGTGCAAGCCCTTGGCCTCGTCCAGAAAGAGCTGCATGTGCGGGAAGGGAATCTCGATGTCGGCGGCACGCAGCGCCTCGCGCACCTTCTCGGTGTACGCCCACCGCACGGGCAGCTCCTCGCTTGGGTCGCGCAGGTACATGCGCAGGACCATGTTCACACTAGAGCCTGCCATCTCCGTCACCACCACTGTGGGCTCGGGGCGCGTCAAAATCCGGTCATCGTCGGCCGGAAGCGCCAGCACCACCGCGCGGGCCTCGTCCGGAAATTCTTCGTACGCAATGCCAAAGGGAATATCAACGCGCAGGGTGTTTTGCTTGGTGTGATTTACCACGGGCTGCGTGATCATCTGCGTGTTGGGCAGCACCATAATCTCGTTGCGCACCGTGCGGATGCGCGTCGAACGCAGCGTGATTTCGCTGACCTGCCCGTACTCGCCTTCCACCTGAATGTAATCGCCCACCTTAAACGGCTCGTCGACAAGGATCGTAACGCCCGAGATAAAGTTCTCCAGCGAGTCGCGCGCAGCAAAACCAACGGCAATACCGGCGATGCTAAGACCGGCCACGAGCGCCGTCACGTTTACGCCAAGCTGCCCCAGCACCATTGCGCCAATAAACACCATGGCCACCACGCGGTAGCTGCGCTGGAGCAAACTGGCCAGCCCCTTATCCAATCCCTTGGAGTGATCCAGGACCCGCTGCAAGGTCGAGTCGATGCCCCAGTAGATGGCGTAGAGGACAACAAACGCAAGCAGCGCTTCGAGCCCGTTCTGCAGAAATAAGCCGATGAGGTTGACGGTTTCCTCATACAGCAAATCGTACATCTCATTCCACCGCCCCTCGGCCAGCAGGTTGATGATGCGGCCGAACGTGTTGTTGATGGTTCCCAGCCCTTCAGCCATGGTAGACGGCTGTGCGGACGCGCGGCTGGTGTCGGGGGCCGCCTGAAGCAAGGCGGCTTGGGGGGGCACCATGGGCTTATCCGGCATGTTGTTTGGCAGCGTGAAGCGTGTTTACCAGCAGCATGGCGCGTGTCATGAGGCCCACGCCGCCGGGCACCGGCGTAATCCACCCGGCTTTCTCTGCCACCGGCTCGAAGTCTACATCGCCCACGAGGCGGTACCCGCGCTCGCGCGAGGGGTCGTCGACGCGATTGATGCCCACGTCGATGACGACGGCGCCTTCCTTGACCATGTCGGCCGTGATGAATCCGGCGCGTCCTACGGCTGCCACCAGAATGTCGGCGGCTTGCGTGTGGGCGCTGAGGTTACGCGTGCGGCTGTGGCACACCGTGACGGTAGCGTTGGCGGTGCGCTGCAGGAGGAGCGCGGCCATCGGCTTGCCGACGATGTTGGAGCGCCCCACGATAACGGCGCGCTGCCCTTCGGTGGCAATATCCGACCGCTTCAGCATCTCCAGGATGCCGTAGGGCGTGGCCGGAATAAACGCCGGATCGCCAATGAGGAGGCGGCCCATGTTTTCGGGATGGAAGCCGTCTACGTCTTTGGCCGGGTCGATGGCGTGAATGACGCGCTGCTCGTTGATGTGGTCGGGCAGCGGCAACTGCACAAGCACGCCGTCGACCGCCGCATCGGCGTTGAGCGCCTGCACCACGTCCAGGAGCTCATCCTCGGCGATGCTTTCGGGGTAGCGCAGCGTCTCGGTATCGATGCCCACTTCGGCTGCGTCCTTTTCCTTCCCCCGCACGTAGGCCGCGGACGCCGGGTGGTCGCCGATGAGCACGACCTTGAGCATCGGCGGGCGGTGTCCGGCGTCGCGCCAGGCGGTAATCTCCTGACGAACATCGGTACGTACGGCTTGGGCGAGGGCTTTTCCGTCGAGTCGTTGGGCCACGGGGCGGGTGCAGGGCGGTCAAGGGGATACGGGCCTTTAACGTACGACGGAACGGCGCCGCTTCACAAGCCATCTGCCCAAAAAATTGGCAAAGGACGTCGGGCCGCCCCGTGCAGCGCGGGCCGCGCCTAGGGGAGTTGGGCAACGTACACGACGCCCGCGCCGGTCTCGGGCACATGACTCACGATCGCCGTGCCGCGATCCACCGCGAGGGCCGCGCCAAAGTCCACCTGCCCGATGTCGAGGATGAGGCGCTGCGACCAGCCGCGGGCGGTGCGCTTGTAGACGTACACGACGCGGTCGATGTTGAATTCCTTGTCGAGCTGCTCGTCGTAGCCGGTGGCCAGCAGCCACGGCCCATCGGCGGCGACGAGCGCGCCAAACTGCCCGTTGGCATACGGCGGCATGGGATGCAACGTGGCGGTGCGGTGCCACGCGCCGGGACGCCGCTCGGTGTACACCTGCACGCGCCCCGAGGCATCGTCGCCCGCGCGCGACTCGCCCACCACGAGGCGGCGACCCGCAAGGGCCACGGAGATTGTAAACGCGTCGATGCCCGGCAGAAACGCGGCCGATGACCACGCGCCGGCCCGCGTTTTGTCGAACACGTACACCCCGCCCGGGTCGTCGCGGAAGTAGGTGGAGGCGGCTACGGCGATGCGGTTGCCGTCGAGCGCTACGGCCCCGCCCAGCACGCCGTCTTCGGGCGGATGCGCGGCGGTGAGGCGCGCCGTTCGTTGCCACGCGTCGGTTGCGGGCGTGTAGTCGAACACATACACGGCGCCATGATAGGCGGCATCGGAGCTGCCGGCGGTGGAGACGGCCGCACGGTCACCATCGAGCGCCACGTCAACCGCAAAGCGCCCCTCGGGGCGGCGGGCGTCGGGGGTGAGGCGTGCGGTTTGTTGCCACGTGCCATCGGCCTGTCGCGCGAATACGTAAGCGGCGTTTTCTTTTTCTTCGGCAAAGTATTCGCTTGTGGCGCCCACCAGAACGCGCGCGTCGCTCGCGGCCACCGAGGCGCCAAAGAACGCGTTGGGGCGGCACGGCGTGGGCGTAAGACGCGCCACTTGCGTCCAATCGACGCCGTTGGACGCGCGGACGTACACGTAGGCGGCACCGCCGTTGGGGCCGCAGGTGTCTTCTGCGCTCGCCCCCACCACCGCAAGGTCGCCGCTGATGGCCACGTCGGATCCATAGCCGCTCGTGCGGGCCGTGTCGGGCCGCGGTAGCTTCGTAATTTGCGCAGCGGCCGGTCCGGCGCCAGCAACCATCAGCACAATGCTAAGCATCCAACGCCAGCACGCGCTCGGTAAGCTCGTCCCAATCATCATACAGCGTTGCGAGTTCTTTGTCGAGCGCTTGGTACGCCTCCGAGAGTTCGCGCATGGTGCTCCCGTCGGCGGCCTCGGGGGTTGCCATCTGCTTTTGCAGGGCAGCCTGCTTCTCTTCTTTCTCCAGGATGGCCGCCTCGGTGGCCTCCAGCGTTTGCTTCAGCTGATACGAGTTCAGTCCGGTAAACCGCCCATCGGAAGGATCGGGGGCACCGGCATCGTTGGCGGCGGAGGGCGATGCGTCGGGTTGGGCGGAAGCCGCTGCACCGTCGCCCGCGGAGGGCTCGCTGGCTTGTTGCTCCTGCGCACGCTTCCACCGAAATTCCGAGTAGGTGCCGGGAAAGGTGCGCACGCCGCCGTCGCCCACGCGCCAGATGCGTTCGGCGACAGCGTCGAGGAAGTGGCGGTCGTGCGAGACGATGACGAAGGTGCCGCTGTACTGCTGCAGCGCTTCGATGAGTACTTGCTTCGACTGGATGTCGAGGTGGTTGGTAGGCTCGTCGAGCAGCAGCAGGTTGGCAGGGCGCAAGAGGGTGCGCGCCAGGGCCACGCGGCTTCGCTCGCCGCCACTCAGCACCTTGATCTCTTTGAAGACGTCGTCGCCGGTGAACAGGAACGTGCCCAAAAGCGTGCGCAGGGCGGTGGTGTCGGCGCCGGGGGCAACGGCGCGCACAGCCTCCAGCACGGTTTGATCGGGCGCGAGCGTGTCGGCCTGGTGCTGGGCAAAGAGGGCCGGCTGCGCGTTGTGGCCCAGCTCGCGGGTCCCTTCAAACGGCTCGGTGCCCTTCAGGATACGCGCCAGGGTCGACTTTCCTGCGCCGTTGGGGCCAATCAGGGCAATCTTGTCGCCGCGCTCCACCGTGAGCGGCCCGGCGTTATCGAACACATGAACGGGGCCCGTCTCGGCAGCATAGGTTTTCGAGAAGGTCGAAAGCTCCAGGACCACACGGCCCACGCGGGGGGGCTCGGGAAACCGGAACTGCATCGTGGCCTCTTCGGAGGGCGGCGGCGGGATGCGCTCCATGCGCTCCAGCTTTTTGATGCGGCTTTGCACCTGGCTGGCCTTGGAGGCGTTGTAGCGAAAGCGGTCGATAAAGTCCTCGATTTCCTTGATGCGCCGCTGCTGATTCTCGTACTCGGCTTGCCATTGCGCCCGGCGCTCTTTGCGGGCCTCCAGGTAGTGCGAGTAGTTGCCGTCGTACTGCGCAAGGCGCCCCGCAGCCAGCTCCACCGTCTGCGTGACCATGCGGTCGAGGAAGTACCGGTCGTGCGAGACGATGATGACCGTGCCGGGGTACGACTTCAGGTAGCCTTCCAACCAGTCGATGCTGTCGATGTCGAGGTGGTTGGTGGGCTCGTCGAGCAGCAGCACATCCGGCCGTTGCAAGAGGAGCTTGGCCAGGGCCACGCGCATGCGCCAGCCGCCCGAGAACGTACGCAGGGGGCGGTCGAGGTCGTCGGGGGCAAAGCCGAGGCCGGTGAGCGTAGCATCCACCGCCGACCGCATGCGGTGGGCTTCGTGGGCGTGGAGTTGCTCTTGCACGCGGGCCAGCCGATCCAGCAGCTGCTGATAGGCCTCGCTTTCGTAATCGGTGGCCGCGTCGAGCTGTGCGGTAAGCTCCTCCTCCTTCGCCTCCAGGGCCAGCACGTCATCAAACGCGCGCTGCGCCTCGGCGCGCACGCTCCGGTCGGCCGGCATCTCGTGCACGTCCTGCTCCAGGTAGCCCACCGAGAGGCGGCCGGTTGACACGTGCCCGCTATCCACGGGCTGCTCGCCCGCGATCACCTTCAGCAGGGTCGACTTTCCCGCGCCGTTGGGGCCAATCAGGCCAATGCGCTCGGCATCGGGCGTAATCGTCCACGTCAAATCCGTGAACAGCGGCGTGCCGCCAAAGGCTAGCGCGATGTTTTGGAGCTGAATCATACCTGCAGCACAGTATCTCGGAAGAACAGCGCACGCCGTTACGGGCGTGGAGGCATTGCTACGCTAGCGGATGGTGGTCGTTTGCGGATCGGTTTTAAGCGTTTGCGGATACAGTTTGCAGTACCGCGGCATCAGGCGCCACGCTTGCTGTTGCTTCCAGGCCTCGAGGTAACGCTGCGGGTAGCGGTTGATGGGCCGCAGCAGGTCTTGCTCGATAACCGACCGGGGGCGCACCAGCGGCTGCGTTGTAATTGCAACCGACGAGTCGGGCACGAGGGCCATGAGGGGACGCTGCGTGAGCGTAAGCTGCAGATCCAGGCGGGCCGGGGCAATGCGCTGTCCGAGGGTGTCGGTGGGCAAGCGCCGCCGCTGCAGGAGCGCGCGCACGGCCGCCGCCTGATCGACATCTGAGACCACGCGCACCGAATCGATGAACACCGTATCGCGTACGATGGTGATGGTGCGCACCGTATCGGGCACCATGCGCACGGTAGATGTCTGCACAGTGTCGGCCGGGGGCCCCACCCGAAGGCTATCGGTTTGGACGCTGTCGGCCGCGGGCGCGAGGCTGTCGGACGGCATGGGGCGAGCGCCAGGCGGTCCCTGCGCCGTCATCATCGAATCGACCGCGGCCGTGTCTGCCGCCACGGTATCCGGCTGCGAAACGACCTCGATGGTGCGGACGGTGTCTTGGGTGAGCGCCTGCACTACAGCGTTGAAGCGTCCACTGCGCAACGTATCCACGCGCACGCTGTCGAGCGAGGCGAGGCGCTCGGGGAGCGGCGCGCGCGGCGTGGGATCGGCCGCCAAAAAGGTTAGCGCCACGAGGGAGTCGATGGCGGCTGTTCGCACGCGGGCCTGGCGGCGGAGCACGCGCCCCGCGGTGGAGGTGCGCAGGCGCCGCAACGCCGCAGCATATGCCGAATCGCCAACGGCAGACTGCAACGAATCGACCCGCCGCTGTAGCGTTAGCCCCTCCCCCCAATCCACCGAGCGGAAAATGTTCTTGACCGAGTCGGAGAGGATGCTGTCGGGCGTTGTGGTAGGTACGGTGGCCGCCAGGGCCTGTACCAGGGCGCGCATGGTGGAGTCGGGCACCAGGGAATCGGGCGGGGTGTACAGCGCCACGGTCGACGTGTCGAGCTTCAGGTCGCCGGGCCAGATGCTGAGGGTGTCGCGCTCCAGCAAGAGGCTGTCGGGCACGAGCAGGTCGCCGCGCACCGTCATCGTATCGTAGGTGGTGGTGTAGAGTGAGTCGAGCCCCGGCACCGCGGGAAAGTCGGATACGGGCGACGTCTTCAACGTATCGCCAATGGGCGTGTGGTAGGCCACCTCCACCCGGATGGGCGTGCCTTTGGGTGGGACCGGTGTGATCGTGCCCACAATGGGCTCCAGCCGGCGAAAGCGCGTCGAGATGATTGGCAGAATGTTTTCCTCCCGGTAGATCCGGTTGGGGTAGCCAGGATTGCCCGCCGGGGCATTGGCGTGCGTAAATTGTAGCGTGTCGCCCTGGGGCGTGACAGCAATGACGCGGTAGTGCCCGTAGTACCCGTAGTTGTCGGGCACAAACCACGGCTGCAGGCGCTCGCTCGTCATGCCAATATCTACGCTGAGCGTATCCTGCCGCACGAAGGCATCCAAGATCACAAACCGCAGCCCGCGCTCCTCCGCAACGGTGGAGTCTACCGACGCGCACATGACGGCAAGCTGCTTCCGGCGCAGTACGGTGCTCAGCGTATCGGCACGGCCGTCGGGCAGCGACAGCACGGAGGTGTTGCGACGCGTAAAGTACCCGCGCTTGCTGATCTCGAACAGGTGCAACCCAATGGGCTGAGGGCCTGCCGAAAACGCCCCCTGGTACGTCAGGAAGGTATCGGGGCGGGTGCGCAGCACCACCGTCGCGCTATCCAGCGCCTGCCCGGTGCGCGCCTCATCCACCTGCCCGCGGATGGGATAATGGGGACGATCGTACGTTGGCGCCACCGGCGCACTCGCCTGGCATCCGGCCAGGAGAAGGAGGGTTGCTCCTACGGCATACAACACAGAACGCGTGAGTGAAAGCATGAAGGTTGGGCTATCCGGAAGGAGTACGTACGGGTTAGTATAGATGGCACAGCGGGCGGGTGCAAGAGACACGCGGCGCAGAGCCAACAATTGTTGGATATGCAACAATAACGCCACAGGACTACTGCCATCGCCGCCCCGTAGCGCGCACCGCGCATCCGGGAGCGGTCCCGCCATCTTTCATCAATGCTGGACGCACGCCCGGCGCCTTGCACCGAACATTTGGGCATACGTGCGGTAGATAGAGTCTGTAGATATGTGCCGCGCGCGATCGCCCGTGGATTTCTGTAACCATCGCCTGTCCATGCTTCACGACGAGTACGAGCCGGTCATCGGGCTGGAGGTGCACTGTCAACTCCGCACGTCTTCCAAACTGTTTAGCCCAGAGGCCGCGCAGGGCGACGGCGCCCCCAACACGCAGGTAGACCCGGTAAGCCTGGGGCATCCCGGCACGCTCCCCGTCCTTAACAAAAAAGCCGTGGCGTATGCGGTGCGCATGGGGCTGGCTACCCATTGCTCGATCGCCGAACACTCGACGTTCGCGCGCAAGCACTACTTCTACCCGGATTTGCCCAAGGGGTACCAGATCTCGCAGCACGACATGCCGCTGTGCTACGACGGCTACCTTGACGTGCCAGCGGGCGCCGCAGCCGGCGACGACCCGGCGGCCCCTACGCGGCGCGTGCACATCACGCGAATCCACCTAGAGGAGGACGCGGGCAAGTCGATGCACAGCGCAGGGCATACGCGCGTCGACTACAACCGGTGCGGCGTGCCGCTCATCGAGATTGTAACTGCCCCGGATGTGCGCCACCCGCGCGAGGCGTCTCGCTGCTTGCAAACGATTCGCCGGATCGTTCGCTACCTGGGCATTAGCGACGGCACCCTGGCGGACGGCTCGCTGCGCTGCGATGCCAACATCAGCGTGCGCCGCCGCGGCCACACGGCGCTTGGCACGCGCACCGAGGTAAAGAACCTCAACTCGATCCGCCACGTCGCCGATGCGCTCACCTACGAGGCCCTGCGCCACATGCGGTGCCACATCCGCGGCGCGCCGGTTACGCAGGCCACGCTGCGATGGGACGCGGCCGCCGGGCAGACGCGCGTGCTGCGCACGAAGGAAGATGCGCCCGATTACCGCTACATGCCGGATCCCGACTTGCCGCCCGTTGTGGTGGACGAGGCGATGCGCACCGCCCAGCGCGAAGCCCTGCCCGAGATGCCCGACGCCCGCCGCGAACGCTTCATCAACGACATTGGGCTGTCGCCCTACGCGGCCGGCGTGCTGGTAGAGGAACGCAGCGTGGCCGATTACTTTGAGGACACCTTGCGCGCCCTCTTCAAGCACACCAAAGGCGGCGACACCACCGCGCAGGCCCAGGCCGTCGCCAACTTCATCATGACCAACGTGCTGCGTGAACGAAACGAACGCAACACGTCCATCGATGCCCTTGGCGTGTCGCCCGAACGGCTTGCGGAGCTCGTGTACTTGCGGCTCGACGCGCGCGTCAGTTCAAGCGGTGCACAGGACATCTTTACGGCGCTGCTCGAAACGCCCAACCGCTCGGCCGAAGCCATTGCCGAGGAACGCAACCTGCTGCAGGTGTCCGATGCCGACGCCATCCGGCCGGTCGTTGACGCTGTAGTAGCCGATCATTCCGATAAGGTGACCACGTACCGCAACGGCAAGCAAGGCCTGCTGGGCTTCTTCATTGGCCGGGTCATGGATCGCTTCGACGGATCGCCCGACCCGCAGGTGGTACGGCGTTTGCTCAAAGAAACCCTCGACGCTTAAGAACCCCCGCTTTCATGCCTTCCCCTTCTGTCGCCCCGCCTTTTTGCGCCCTTCGGCCGGTGTTTGCACGCATCGCGGCGTTTGTCTTTCTGGCCAGCCTTGCGCTGGGCTGCCAGTCGGCCCCCGAAACGCGGGTGCGCAGCCACCTCTCGGGGCGCATTACCGTGTCGGCCGCCATCGACTCGGTGCGCAACTACAGCGGGTTCAACGTGCTGGTGGCTAACGCCAACGGGCGCGCCATTGACACGCTCGCGCTGGCCACCACCGACATCAACGGCGACTTTGCGACGGCCGTGCGGGCCCCGAGCGCTGGCATCTACCCGCTGCTGGTGCGCCGCCGGGGCAACACCCTGGCGCGCGCCGAGCTGGTGGTGACCGATGGCGACAGCGCGACCCTCGACCTGGAGCTACCCCATCGCGGCCTGGTACGCATTCAGTCGGAAGAAAATGCAGCGCTCCTGGCCTATCGAAACACCATGGCCCTGCACCGGCAGATGGCCATCCGAAACGTACGTACCGGCCAGGCGCTCTCTGGTGGTATGGGCCAGAGCGTGCGACAAACGAGCAGCATCTTGTGGAGCCTGCGGCGCACCTACCCCGACGCGTACGCAACACAGCTGGCCTCGGTGGAAGCCATTGCCCTCCTTGAAGGGTGGAACGACTCGCTGGCCGTTGAATACGTGCGCGAAATTTCCCCTGCCAACCCGCGTTACGTGGAAGCCGTGCGGGTAGGCCGCCGCGCCATTGCCCGCCTGCACGGACAGCCGCAGGCCCTGGCCTTTTTGGACAGCGCCCAACAAGCGACGAGCCGCGCGCCGGAGAAGGCCGCGATCCAGGCCGAGCGCGTGCGTGCGCACCTCGACAGCATGCAAACCAGCAAGGCCAAAGCCGCCGCCCGCGTGCTTCAAACCGAATACGAGGACACGCAGTGGGCCGCCTGGGCCGAGCGCGCGCTCTACGAGATGAACAACCTGATGCCCAACATGAAGGCGCCGTCGTTTACTGTGCGCGACGTAACCGGCGACACGCTTTCACTCAGCGCCCTTAGCGGACGCCCCATCTTGCTGGAGTTCTACAAGCCCGGCGATCGCGTCTACCAGCAGCAGGTGGCCATGCGCAACGCCATTTACCGGGCCACGCGCCCTCAAAACCTCGCGCTGCTCTCCATCTCGCTAGAGCCCGACACGCTGCTCAACAAGGCCTTCCGCGAGGGCCGCTCGCTCCCCGGCCAGCACATCATCCTGCCCAGCGGCTACGATGCCCCGCTCGCCCAAACGTACAACGTAGCCACCGTGCCCACGCGCTTCCTCATCGACGCCGACGGGCGCATCGTGGAGCGCTACGTGGGCGTTGGCATCATGCGGCTCCTTAACGACCTGGGCATTCAAGTGGAACGGCGCCCGCCGGCCACCGCGCAGCGCACGCCCTAAACCATTCGCACCACCGATGTAACAAGCTATCGGCTGCATTGCAGAAGGCAGCCGTCCGCTTTATTTTCTACTACGCTTTGCTCAACAGACCGTATAGCTTTGTATGGGAACGCTCGCCTACATCAAAAACTTCATCAAGGACCGGGACGTGGCTGCTATCACACCGTCCTCGAAGTTTCTCGTAAAGCGGGTCTGTCGCTGGATCGACTTTTCGGCGCCCAACATCATTGTGGAGTATGGGCCCGGCACCGGCGTCTTTAGCCGGTACATTCTAGAGGAGATGCACGATGACTCGACGCTCGTCCTCATTGAGGGGAATCGCAACTTCGTAGAGGAGCTCGAAGCCCTCACCGACGGCGATCCGCGCGCTACCGTTGTGCACGACCGCGTCGAAAATATCGAGACGATCCTCGACCGCCTCACCATTGACGCGGCCGACTACATCATCTCGGGCATTCCCTTCTCTTTTCTCGACGACGACGTAAAAGACGAACTCCTCGTGCACACCCGCCGCGCGCTTGCGGACACGGGCAAGTTTTTGGTGTATCAGAATTACAATCACATGGAAGACCCGCTGCGCCAGCACTTTAACCTGGCGTCGAAGGAATACGAGCTGCGCAATATTCCGCCTATGTTTGCGTACGAAGCCCTCAAGCCATAACGCTGCGCCTGTACCCTCTCTCATCTGACCCTACCGCTCATGCTTATTGCTGGAAACTGGAAGATGAACACCACCCTCCCCGAAGCCACCGCGCTTGCGGAGGACCTGGCTGCGTATGTGCATGAACACGCCGACGCGCTCGCGGCCACCCATATGGCCGTGTGCCCCCCGTTTGTAAATCTGGAAGCCACGGCCCGCGCCCTCGCCGATACCGACGTTGCCGTGGGCGGCCAAACGATGCACACCGCCGATGCGGGCTCTTACACCGGCGAAACGTCGGCGCCTATGTTGCGCGCCGCGGGGTGCACCTACGTGATCGTGGGCCACTCGGAGCGCCGCAAATACTTCGGCGAGACGGATGCCGATGTGGGCGCAAAGGTCGCCCAGGCGCATGCGCACAGCCTCATTCCCATTGTGTGCGTGGGCGAAACGAAAGCCCAGCGCGATGCCGGCGATGCCGAAGCCATCGTCGAACAACAGGTGCGCGGCGCCCTCGCCGAAGCCCAGGGTGCAGCCCCCACCGACCTGGTGGTTGCCTACGAGCCGGTGTGGGCCATTGGCACCGGCGACAGCGCAACGCCCGAGCAAGCGCAGGCGATGCACGCGTTCATCCGCAGCCTGCTGCACGACCTCGTGGGCGACGGGGCGGCGGATGTGCACCTGCTGTACGGCGGGAGCATGAAGCCCCACAACGCCGAAGCGCTGCTCTCGCAACCCGATGTAGACGGCGGCCTCATTGGCGGTGCTAGCCTGCAAGCCGATTCGTTTGGCGCGATTGCGCAAATCGGCGCGGCGCAGGCCGCCTAGCCCGCGCCAGCCTCCAGCGACGCTGCGCTGGGGCATCGCTGCTGGAACCGCTTCCATCTTTGTTTTTGCACGCACGACACTTCAATCCCATGCCGCACGCAAGCATCACCGGCTGGGGGCATTATGCCCCGCCCAACGTCGTCACCAATGACGACCTCGCCGCCCACATGGACACCAGCGACGAGTGGATTCGCTCGCGCTCGGGGATTCGCGAGCGCCGCTTTGCTGGCGACGACGAAACGACCGCCACCATGTCCATAGCCGCCGGGCAGCGCGCGCTCGATTGTGCCGGGGTCGACGCGTCGGCCGTCGACTTGGTGCTCGTGGCCTCCTCTTCGCCCGATTACCTGACGCCGCCGGTGTCGAGCCAGGTGCAGCACGGCCTGGGCATCCACGCGGGGGCCATGCAGCTTACCGTGGGGTGCACCGGCTTCATCTATGCCCTCGTAACGGCCCAGCAGTTCATCTCGACCGGCGCGTACGATACGATCCTTGTCGTGGGTGCCGAGCTCATCAGCCGGTGGCTCAGTTGGGAGAACCGCGACACGGCCGTTCTCTTCGGCGATGGCGCCGGCGCGGTGGTGGTGCAGGCGACGCGCGAACCCTGCGGCCTGCAGTCGCACGTGCTGGGCTCTGATGGATCGGGGGCCGAGCACATCATTGTGCCTGCCGGCGGCGTGGCCCAACCTACGTCGCACGAAGCGCTCGATGCAAACCTTCAGAACGTGAAGATGAATGGCCGCGAGGTCTTCAAGTTTGCCACGCGCATCATGGGCGAGGCCCTAACCCAGGCGCTCGACAAGGCCGGCCGCAGCGCCGACGACATCGACCTGTTCGTTCCGCACCAGGCCAATAAGCGCATCATCGATTACGCGGCCGCCGAGCTTGGCCTGCCCGAAGAGAAGGTCATGATCAACGTCGACCGCTACGGCAACACCTCGGCCGCTACGGTGCCCATTGCCCTCTCGGAGGCCTTCCAGAGCGGACGCATCGCGCCGGGCGACACCCTCGCCCTGGTTGCATTTGGCGCGGGCCTTACGTGGGCCGCGGCCATCGTAGACCTGGCCACCGACGTGCCTGCGCTAGCGGCTCCATCGGCACAGGCCCACACGGCGTAGGCTGCGTTTCAGTCCATCAGACCGCGATCACTCGTTTGCGGCGGTCCACACGTTGTTGGAGCGGTCCACGTCGGGAAAGACGTGGGCCGCGTCAATTTCCACGCGGGTTACCGCCGAGGCGTCGACATCCTGCACCACAAGCGCTGCAGCATCGCGCCCCGAGAGCCACACACGCACCGGCAGCGTGCGCTGCAGGGTCGTACCATCACGCAGCGTGAGCGTGACGCGGGTGGGCATGAAGGCTTGCCCGCGATCCTCCAGCTGCACGCGCACCTGTCCCCCCGAGCGCTCCACGCCGGCAATGGCATGGTCAAGCGTCCACGTTTCGTAGTACCAGCTGCGCCAGAACCAGTCCAGCGCGCGGCCCGCTACCCGCTCAAACGTGTGAAAGAAATCGCTCGGGTACGGGTGCTTGTACGCCCACGTCCGGTGAAAGGCCTGAAACGCCGCGTTGAACGTCTCCGTGCCCAGGAGCGCGCGCAGCGCCACGTAAAGCGTCGCCGGCTTGCGGTAGGAGGCGATAACAAAGGCCGATCCGCTGTAGTGATAGTCCGACCACCGCATGAGCGGGCCCTCGTGACCGTTCGTGGCCCACGCCACGTAATCGGCACGGTCGGCGGCATACGCATCGCTCTGCGCATAAAAATCCTTGCGCGCCACATTTTCGCTGAAGGAGGTGGTGCCCTCGTCGATCCAGCTGTAACGCCGCTCGTTCGTACTCACCATCATGGGCACCCACATGTGGGCCAGCTCGTGCGCCGTAACGGCATACAGATCACGGGCCGAGCGTTCGTTGTAATCGCCCATGAGGGTCATCATCGGAAACTCCATGCCGCCGCCAATGATGCCTGCGCCCTCCACCGCCGTCATGTGCGGCCACGGGTAGGGAATACCGGTGTACGCCGAATGCTGCGTGATGCTGTGCTGCTGATAGCGCGTCACCTCGGTCCACTTGGGAGCCGTTTCGCGGTAGAAGGTATTGATGCGTGTCGAGTCGACAAGCCCGTCGCCGTCGCGGTCGCCCACCGGCGTACGGGCGGCATCCCAGAACGCGTCGCGCGTGAGGCTAAACGCGACGTCGCGCACGTTTTGTGCGGCAAACTGCCACCGCAGCGTATCGGAAGGTGCATCCACCGTGGCCTGCTGATCGGGCGTTAGGATACGCACCGGCATGTCGCTGGCATAGGCCTGCTGCCGACGCGCGCGCACCGACGGGGGGAATACAGCCGCCGGATTCTGCAGCGTGCCGGTGCTTTGCACCACCCACCCCTCGGGCGCGTGAACGGTGATGTCGTACGAGGCAAAATCGGAGTAGAACTCGGCCGTGCCGCGAAAAGGATCGGTCATCCAGCCCGTGACGTCATCGTACACCGCCATGATGGGATACCAGTAGGCCAAAAAGAACAGGTTGTCCCGGCTGTAGCCCATCCGGCCGCCCGCGCCCTGTTGCGGGATAGGAAGCGTCCACCGCACCGTGAGCTCGGTAGTGGCCCCCGGCAGCACCGGCGACGGCGGCACAACGATGAGGTTGGTGTTTTGCACGCGGTAGCGCGGCCCCTCCACGGAATCGGCGGATAGGCGCTGGCCGTTGACGGCTACGCTGTGGAGCTGCACCCCGCCGGTACGCGCGGCGGGCTCGTTGCGCACCACGCCCGCCTTGTGGTGGTTGAGCGTCAGCTCCAGCAGCAGCGTGTTGAGCGTGTCGGGCGCGTTGTTCGTGTACGTGATGCGTGCCGTGCCGTCCAGGCGGTGTTCGGACGGATAGAGGCGCGCCGTGAGATCGTAGGCGGCCCGCTGCTGCCAGTAGTTGGGCCCCGGCCGCCCGGTAGTCGTGCGGGTTCCGGCGGCTACGGCCTCCCGAAACCCCGGCGCGGGCACCGGCGGGCGCACCGCGGGGGCGGCCCCGGTATCGGGCGAGACCTCGACGGCCGACGCAGCCGCGGGCGGCGTGGGAATTTGGGTTTGCTGCGCCGCTTGGGGCATCGAACGACACCCAACGAGCAGCACAAAAACGAGTGGAAACGACCACAGGAAACGACGCATCGGCACGCGAGCACATGAACAGAAAACGGCGTATCTGCGAAGCGTCCGCCGCGGCCAATGGTTCCCTAACATAGTCGAGCGCCCACGCAACACAGGGCCGCCCAGGCGCTCGTTTCAACGCAGTACCAGCACAGTATGCGCGTCAGCGTTGTGGCATCGCCGCCGCCGTGTGGTAGGTAGACAACTTCTCGGCACGCGGCCACAGCGTTATGGCTTTCTGGAAGGTGGGATTCACCTTGTTAAAGATGCGATAGGTAAGGTGGCTTCCAAAGAGCTGACGGCCAATGTAGCCCTTCAGCCGGGCCGACACGTACGCCTCGCTCACCTCCACCTTCGAGGCCAAAAAGACGCCCTCGCTGGCATCCGCCTTCGACGAGTCGGCCGTGAGCTTCAGGCCGTTCTCTTTTGCAAACGTCCAGAAGTCGTTCAAAACGGGCGCCGGGACTTCGTACGTGTTCAGGAACGCCGTTTCGCGCTCGCCCCACGTCTCGCGGAGCGCCAACTCGTTTTCGGGGAACCACTCACGCACAAAGGCAAAGTCGAGACTCGTAGAGGCAACGAAGCGCTCCAGCGATGCAGTATCGGGCTGCACCACCACGTCAGGCAAGATGCCGCCACCGCCAAACACCGTACGGCCGTGATCGGTGGTGTAGGCCAGCGAGTCGGGGATGCTCTCGCGGTACTCGGCCGGGTGGAACGTTGCCTCGTCGTACGAGGCAAACTTCTCCTTGTAGTAATCTTTCATATCGCCGTCATTGTACGGCGTCTGGATGAGACGACCCACCGGCGTGTAGTACCGGCCCACCGTCATTTGCAGCAAGCTACCGTCCGACAGTTCGAACTGCTTCTGTACCAGCGCTTTGCCAAAGGTACGCTGGCCCACCAGCAGGGCCCGGTCGTGATCTTGCAGCGCCCCGGCCAGGATTTCACTTGCCGATGCCGAGCCCTCATTCACCAGCGCAATGACGGGCATATCTTCAATGGCGCCGCCGGGGCTCGCGCGGTACCTCCGGTCCATGCTATCTTCGCGGCCCCGCGTAGCGACAATCGTCATGCCGGCCCCCAGCATTTCGTCGGCAATTTCGACCGCCGACCGCATGATGCCGCCCGGGTTGCCGCGCAGGTCGAGCAGCAGGCGCTCCATGCCCTGGTCTCGCAGCGCCTGCATCTTCTCCATGAACTCCTTATGCGTGGTCATCGCAAACCGGTCAATCTTGATGTAACCGGTGGTAGCATCAACCATGTACGACGAGTTGATCGAATACAGCGGAATCTTTTCCCGCTCAATGGTAAACTCAATCGTGTTTTCGGTGCTCGGGCGCAGCACGGTCATCTCTACGTCGCTCCCGATAGGCCCTTTCAAGCGCTTTTGGATGCCGGTGGACGAGAGCCCCACGGCCGTTGAGTCTTCAATCTGAACGATGCGATCGCCCGACTGAATGCCGAGGCGTTCGCTGGGCCCGCCGGCGATGGGCGTAATGACGCGCGCCGTGTCGCGCACCATCTCGAACATGATGCCGATGCCGCCAAACGATCCCTGGTAGCTTTGCCGTAGCGCCTTCACCTCTTCGGCCGGAATGTAGCTGGAGTGCGGGTCGAGCTCGTTGAGCATCCCTTCAATGCCCGAAGCCGCCATTTGCTTTGACGGGACCGGTTCGACGTACTTCCGGTTGATGATGATGAATGCTTGCTCCAGCTTCTTGAGGTATTTGTAGGCATCATCGTCGGAGAGGTAACTCTCCATCTGTACCCCAAGCACCGCACCGAGGAGCACGAGTGCGATGGCCGGAAGGATGTAGTACTTGCTGAGACGCTTCATAGACGGCAGACGCAATCGGTAAAAAGGGGTGGTGCAGTGTTTTTCGACCGTGCACCGGTGCTTTATTGCCTGTTTAATAAGCAGCGCCCGGTTTTTTTGTTGCACGGCGTATCGGTTTTGTTGCCGAACGCACGTTCAAGCCGTGGGTATGAGGGTTCCCTTTTTACTTTTCGCGCTGCCTCGGGCCGCGGAGCTACCAGAACGTGCTTCAGCGGCTGCGCGCAGCGTTCGGTTCGACGTGCTTCTTTCATCCATCAACGGACTGCATGAGCGTATTTCTTACGATTGTACTGGACGGTGTAGGCATTGGCGCCCAACCCGACGCCGATGAGTACGGCGATGCCGGCAGCAACACGCTGGCGCACGTATGCGCCGAGCAGGAGCCCCATCTTCCGCATCTGACAGCCCTGGGCCTTGGGCGCATTGCCCCCCTTGCGGGCGTTCCGGCCGCCGAGCGCCCGCAGGCGCATGTTGGCCGCATGCGGGAAGTGTCGGCCGGGAAGGACAGCACCACCGGCCACTGGGAGCTGGCCGGCTTGCAACTCGACGCGCCCTTTCCTACGTACCCCGAGGGCTTTCCACCCGCCGTCATTGACGCCTTTACAGACGCCACGGGCTGCGATGGCGTGCTCGGGAATAAGGCGGCCTCGGGCACGGTCATCATTGAGGAGCTGGGGCCCGAGCACGCGGCCACCGGGCAGCCCATCGTGTACACTTCGGCCGATAGCGTCTTTCAGATCGCCGCGCACAAAGACGTGATCCCGCTGGATCGGCTGTACGAGCTGTGCCGGATCGCGCGCCGCGAGGTGTGCGTGGGGCCCCACGCCGTGGGCCGCGTCATTGCCCGCCCCTTCGTCGGTTCGCCCGGCAACTATGAGCGCATCTCGTCCGAGCGCCGCGACTTCGCCCGCCGCCCCGAGGACACCCCGCTGCACGAGCATCTGCAAGCGGCCGGCGTGCACACCGTTTCGATCGGGAAAATTGCCGACCTCTTCGCGCGCGAGGGCTTCGATGAAATGCTCAAAACCACGTCAAATGCGCACGGCATCGAGGTCATCACGAATTGCCTGCACGCCTATGCGGCAGACCCCGCGCCCACCTTCCTCTGGGCCAACCTCATCGACTTCGATCAGGCCTACGGCCACCGCAACGACCCGGCCGGGTTTGCCACCGCGCTGGAAGCGTTCGATGCGGCGCTGCCCGACATCATACGGGCGCTGCCGGAGTCCGGCGTGCTCGTCATCACGGCCGACCACGGCAACGACCCCACCACCGGCAGCACCGACCATAGCCGCGAGTTTGTGCCGCTGCTCGCTTACCATCACCGCATTGAAGGCAACGGCGCGGACCTGGGGCTTCGCGCCTCGTTCAACGATCACGCGGCAACCGTCGCCCGCTACTTCGACCTTCCCGCGGATGCTGTACCCGGCACGCCGTTCCTGCCTGTGTGACGCGCTACACACCGGCTGTATCGTTTCAAGGACAGCGCGGGCCGCGTGGTGAACGCAGCGGGCATGGCCTACTTCTTGCGCATCCTGTGAGCAAGCCCCGCCGTATCGCCACACCGGCACCGCGGGGGAGGGCATATGTCACGGGCTACTTTGGCAGAATTGATGCGCGCTATGCGGTGGGCATGTTGTCTGATGTTCTGGCTGAGCGCTACCCTGCCGCCCGGGCACGCGCAGTCTGCCGATGCCCCGCCGCCCTCCTTCGTGAACACCCTCACCGCGGCGCTCGCGCAAGAGAACATGGCGGCTGTGCTCAACCGGGCCGCCGATCGGGTAAACGTGAGCGTGAACGGATCGCACAGCGTCTACAGCCGGCAGCAAGCCACGCACGTCCTGCAGGCCTTTGTAGATCGTCACCCGGCGCAGCAGGTGGTCGTGCAAACGGTGCGCTGGATGGACGCCCGCGGCCTGCTCGTGGCCCGTTACGAGCGGCGGCGCGGCCCGCCGCTTACGTTCTACCTGCGCTTCCAGAAACGCGACCGCACCTGGCGCCTCGACGCGCTGCACGTCGTCCCGCCGCGCTGAGCGCGGAAAAGCGAGCGGAAGCGGCCGCACCCAGCGCCAGCATGTTCTGCCAAACAGCGCCTAAGCCGCCCGTGCCGCCGCCTCCGACGCGTTCTCTGTGGGCGGCGCGTGCGGACTCGCCCCGCGGTCTTCCAACCATTGCAAGAGCGCCGGCAGAAAGAGAACCGCAGCCAGCAGCGTGGCTCCAATGCCGGTAACGGCCAGCAACCCGATGGAGCGCAGCCCCGGGTGGAAGCTGAGGATGAGCCCGCCAAAGCCCATCATGGTTGTCAGCGAGCTCATGGTTACGTGCTCGCCGGTCGACCGAATCACGGCACGAATCGATCCCCAGCCCTCCTCATGGTATCGGTGCACCAGGTGCACGCCCGCGTCGTTGCCAATTCCTAGCACCGCCGGCAGCACGATCATGTTGTAGAAATTCAGCATCAGGCCAAACACCTCCATCGCCAGCGTCATCCAGAGGAGCCCAATCACCAGCGGCACGAGCGCCAGGCCCGCCCATTTCCACGATCGGAAGTTGAGCAGCATCAAGAGCGCTACCAGCCCGAAGGCCGCGGCCACCATCCACGGCGCTTCGTCTTGCAGCAGCATGAGCATGTTCGCAGCCACAATGGAGGTGGACGCTGCGTGATACGTGGCGCCGGCGTCGGTTGTGATGGTGCCTACGTCCTTGGCAAAGGCAATAGACTTTCGGCCGTCGGACAGGCCAACCGACGGGTAGATCATCACAAACGTGCCCACCGTGCCTTGCTTCGTGGTAAACTGCTTGCGCAGAAACGCGGGCAACTGATTCAACGCAATCGGTGCTTGCGTCTGCGCAGCGCGCCGCAACTTACGGATGGCCTCGCCCTCTTCGCCCTGCAGGTACTTGCTGTTGAGCAGGGCGCGAATGCTGTCGATGCGGGCCAGCTTGCGGGCCTGGGCCGCGTCGCTGATCGGGAAGCGCTCTTGCAGGCTCTCGACGGACAGGATGGTGGGCGAGGTGGTGTCGGCGCGCATCTTCTCGCGCACGGCCTCCACAATCTCCGGGACGGCCGCAGCGCTATCCGCCACAATGTACGCCGGGTTGCGCTTTCCGTCGTCCTTAAACGCCCGATCGATAGGCGCCGATCGCTTCTCGTACGCCGTGTACGTCGGCTCCAGCGCCCCAAAGTCGTACTGGAAGCCAAGCCGGGGCAGCAGCACGAGCGCCGCAACGACGGCCAGCAGGCTGCCCACCACCACGGGCCGTGCGGCCGGAAATCGTGTGGTGGTGTTCTTGTGGACGGCGCGCACAGCCTCCGTCTCCAGGTTCAGCAACCCGGTGCGCTCAAACAGCGCCAGGAGCGCCGGCATCACGAGCGTCATGGTGACCAGCGCGAACAGAATGCCCGCACTGGCGACGGCCCCAAACTGGCTAAACCCTTTGAAGTCGGCAAACGTGAGGACGAACAGCGCCGCCGCGGTCGTCAGCCCGCCCGTGACGATGGCCTGTCCGGTGGCCACGAAGGTCGTCTCGGCGGCATCCGTCACCGGAGCCCCTTCGGCCCGCTCCTCGGTGTAGCGCCCGTAGAAGTGAATCCCGAAGTCGATGCCCAGTCCAAACAACACCAGCCCAAGCGTAGACGTCATGAGGTTGAGCGTCTCGAACAAGGCGTACGCCACGCCGCCCGCCCACAGCAAGCTCATCAGCAGGGGCACCGCGATAACCAGCGCCATGATGGGCGCCCGAAAAAGCTCGCGCAGCAGCACCGAGGCAGTCCAGGTACGCCCCACCCGCGCCGTGTACGATTTGTACAGAAAGTACGACACGACAAACAGCAGCACGGCCAGCGCACCCAGCCCAAACGTACCGGTTACGTCGTTGATGATGGTGCGCACCTCCACCATCTGCCGCAGCATACGCCCGGCGGTGGTCACCTCCATTTGGGGATGATACGACGACGGCTCCATCTGAGCGATGAGGCTGTCGAGCGCGGTGTACAGCCGGTCGATGTATCCGATGTTGGTTTGCGAGCCGCTCGGGTAAAGGCGCAGCACCATCGTCGTGCTATCCTCCGACACCGGGTAGCGCGTGCCCACGAGGCGCTCGTACGACTGCAGCAGGGCCTCGCCCGTTGAATCGGCGGAGGCGTCGTCCTCTTCTACCGAAAAATAGAACGGGTTGGCCTCAAGCTTCGCCTGTTCGATCTGATCGCGCAGGTACTGCTCGGTCTCGTTCAGCTCCTGGTAGGACGCAAAGTACAGCGCATTGTCTTTCAGAAAGTCGACGTTGCGCGTGTACTCCACCCGCGTCAAGAACGGCCGCCCGTCGGGGCCTTTCAGGGCGAGCGCCTGCGGAATGAGATCCTCGGCGAACTGCTTGTTTGCCTGAAACGACGGACTACTGATGCCCACGGCGACGTCGCTCTCGCCGCCCACTGTGGCCCGCAGGGTGTCTAGCGCCTGCACGCTCGGGTAGCTATCGGGCAGCAGCTCGGCCAGGTCGGTGTTGATGCGCAAGTGGCGCGCGCCAAACTGGTAGCTGGCCGCCGTGAGAAGAAGCGCGGCGAGCACCACCCATCCGGCATGGCGAACGACGGCGCGAATGAGCGGGCGAAGCGACTGAAAGAGACGATCCATAGCACACAGGCAGTCCATAAAAACGAGGCAAACCACGCGCTACTACGCCGCACCGGCGCACGCGTTTGTCACATTCAGCCGGTGGAGGGCAACGATCTGGTGCGGGGGCACGTGGCCTCCGAATCCAGCGCGCGCCTCAAACGTGCTGCATATCCCAATCGTTTGGTTTGATGCCTGCTTCTCCTATGACCATTCTCCACACGGCCGACTGGCATTTGGGCGTGAAGACGTACGGCCGCCGCGACAGCGCGACGGGCCTCAACACGCGCCTGCTGGACACGCGGGCCGCGCTGGAGGCCACCGTGCAACACGCCATCGACGCGTCGGTCGACTGCTTCGTGTTTGCGGGGGATGCCTACCACACCGTCGACCCCACGCCCACGCAGCAAAAGATTCTGGCGGAGTGCCTGCAACCGCTCTCGGCGGCCGCCATCCCGATTGTGATGGTCATTGGCAACCACGACCATCCCGTGACCTTCGGGCGCGCCTCGTCGCTCGACATCTTCGAGCACATCGAGGGCCGCGTGCACTTCTACCGCACGCCCACGGAGGCCGTGCAGGTCATCGATACGCCCGGCGGCCCGCTGCAGGTCATTCCGCTGCCGTGGCCGGTGCGCAGCCGCATCCTCTCGCGCGAGCAGTACCGCGCCATGAGCGCCGATGACGTGCGCGCCTTCATCGAGGAGCAGTACGTGGCGTACGTGCAGCGCCGCGCCGCCGACATCCAAAACGAGGCCGAGGGCGTGCGCGCCGATGGCTCGCCGGTCGCGCTCTCGCCCACCCGCCCCACGATTCTTGTGGGCCACGTGACGGTGCAGGGCGCCACGATGGCCGGCTCCGAGCGCACCAGCCTGATTGCGCAAGAACCCAAGTTTGCCGTCAGCCAGCTGGCGGTGCCGCCCATCGACTACGTGGCGCTTGGGCACATCCACCATGCCCAAAACCGGAATGCGCACGGCACCGTGCCGGTGGTGTATAGCGGAAGCATTGAACGGGTGACGTTTAAAGAGCGCGACGACCCGAAGGGCTTCTACATGGTTGACCTGGCCCCCGGCCGTACCCCTGCGGCGACGTGCACGCATGTCGAAACCCCGGCCCGGCCGTTTGTGGCCCTCAGGGTGGATGCCACCGATACGCCCGACCCGACCGATGCCATCGTGCGCGCCATCGCGGCCCGCGACATTGCCGACGCCATTGTGCGCGTTCGGTACCGCGTCGACGAATCGCAGCTTACCGCCATCGATCATCAGCGGCTCCGGGAGGCCCTTGCCCCGGCCCATACCATCGCGGCCATCGAGCGGCAGGTAGAGGCCACCGAGCGCAAACGCCGAACCCACGTGAAGCGCGACGACGACCTCGCATCGGCCCTGCGCCAGTACATCCAACAGCACGATGAGCTCGCGCCCCTCGCCGACGAGCTCGTCGATGCGGCCCTCGACATTCAGGCCGAACACGAGCAGGCCCCCGAGCGCCAATCATCGACGCCCTAAATTGTAATATTTGTGCGACGCGCACGCGCCCCGAACCTGATGGGAAAGCTGCCGGTTGTAGCTTTTAACATGTCAGCATCTACCGCTGCACATTGCTTCAGGCACCGCGAGGTGCATCATCTACCGTTTACCCACAGATCAGACCAGTGAGCATCGAAGAGCACACCGTCGTCATTCCGCGCAAAGAAAATACGACGACCAGCAACGACCCCGTAGACGTAAGCGCCCTCGTGGAGGCGGCGCTCGACAAAATCGACGCCGACGAGCCCACCCGCGAAGCGGCCGAGGCCGCCCTCGAATACAGCGACGGCTGCGTGGTGCTGGCAAACTACCTCAACAGCCAGGCAAAACGCGTCGAGCGGATGGACTACCGGTTCAAAGTCCCACTGATCGTTATGGCCGCCGAAATGGCCCGCGAGGATGGCGGTGCCGAGTCGATTTATGACCCCGAGGAGGGCGCGCTCTACTTTGAGCTCAACACCGACGAAAACATGCAGTTTTCCTTCCACGTCTACAAAGACTGGACGGTGGACTGGGAAGCGGTGGCTGATGTCGTGGAGCACGGCTATCCGTGGAGCGGCGTGGAGAACCAGGTATGGGCGCTGGACTGGCTCATGGACTACCTGGAGGTGCCCACCGATGAGTACATGATTGACTCGTCGGATGAGGACGACGATGAGCACTACAGCCGCATCTAAACCGCGCTGGACGTGCCCGATCATGGAGCGTACGGCGCGTCGCACCTGGGCGCGCCGTACGCTGCTTGCGATCTTTCTTCCCCTTTTCTGTCGTTATGGCGACTACTGCCCCGGATTCTGTTGCATCCTACAGCGACGTGCGCGCTCGCATCGAGGCCCTTCTCGATGACTCCACCGACTGGATCGCCGCCATGGCTACGGTGGCGTGTGAGCTGCACCATGCCTTCGATCGCTTTCACTGGACGGGCTTCTATCGCAACGTGGGCCATGAACGGCTGCTCGTAGGCCCGTACCAGGGCGGCCACGGCTGCCTTGAGATCCCGTTCGACCGCGGGGTGTGCGGCGCGGCGGCTCGCACGCGGCGCACGCAACTTGTGCCCGATGTGACGGCCGTTCCGGACCACATCGCGTGCTCGTCGTCCACCCAGTCGGAACTGGTGGTGCCGGTGCTTACGCCAAACGACGAGTTGCTCGCGGTGCTCGACATCGACTCCGACGACCTCGCCGCGTTTGATACGGACGACCAAGAGGCGCTGGAAGACCTCTGCCGAATGCTGGGCGCCCGCTTTGCCGATACGCCGCAGCGTTAACTCCCTGCCGAAGGGGACATGCGGTGAAGACCGCTGCGCGCCAACGGCTCCCCCTTTCTGTCCTTTTTGCTTCATCACCTTACTGCTGCACGCATGCGCGATACGCTCGGTACACTTACGCATCTCCTCAACCGCCGCATCTTACTGCTCGATGGCGCCATGGGCACGATGATCCAGCGCCATGACCTGACCGAGGACGACTTCCGCGGCGAGCACTTTGCTTCTGTCGATGCCGACCTGAAGGGCAATAACGACGTGCTCTCCATCACGCGGCCCGACATCATCCGCGGCATTCACCGCGAGTACCTGCGGGCGGGCAGCGACATCATCGAGACGAACACATTCAGCAGCACCTCGGTGGCCCAGGCCGATTACAACCTGCAGGACGCGGCCTACGAGCTGAACGTGGCCAGCGCCCGCGTGGCCCGCGAGGCCGCCGACGCCTTTTCGACGGACGCGAAGCCACGCTTCGTTGCCGGCGCCATGGGGCCGACCAACAAAACCCTTTCGGTATCGCCCGACGTAAACGACCCCGGCTTTCGTGAAATTACGTTCGACGCGCTTGCCGACGCGTACTACGAACAGGCCGCCGGGCTCGCAGATGGCGGCGTCGACCTCTTTCTCGTCGAAACCGTCTTCGATACGCTCAACTGCAAGGCCGCGCTGATTGCGCTGCAACGTCTGTTTAACGAGCGATCGACGGTGTGGCCGGTCATGATCTCCGGCACCATCACGGACATGAGCGGGCGCACGCTCTCCGGCCAAACCCCGGAGGCCTTCTACACGAGCGTCGAACACATGCCGGGCCTCTTGAGCGTCGGGCTCAACTGCGCGCTCGGCTCAAAGCAGATGCGCCCGTTCATTGAGGAGCTCGCCGGCTGCGCCGAGACGTTCACGAGCCTCTACCCGAACGCCGGCCTTCCGAACGAATTTGGCGGATACGACGAGACGCCGGAGTTCATGGCGGAGCAGCTCGACGCGTACCTGTCGGAGGGCTGGACCAACATCATCGGCGGCTGTTGCGGCACGACGCCCGACCACATCGAAGCCTTCGCCGAAGTCGCCACCGAGCACGAACCACGCCCCCGCCCCGAGCCGGATGCTCGGCTGCGCCTTAGCGGGATGGAGCCGCTCGTCTGGCGCGACGACCTGAACTTCGTCAACATTGGCGAGCGGACGAACGTGATGGGCTCGGCGCGCTTCAAGCGGCTCATCAAAAACGACGACTACGAGACGGCCCTGAGCGTGGGGCGCCAGCAGGTGGAGAACGGCGCGCAGCTCATCGATGTGAACATGGACGAGGGCATGATTGACGGGCCCGAAGCCATGACGACGTTCCTAAACCTTGTGGCCGCCGAGCCCGACATTGCGCGCGTGCCCATCGTCATCGACTCGTCGAACTGGGACGTGATTGCGGCGGGGCTGAAGTGCGTGCAGGGCAAGCCCATCGTCAACTCCATCTCACTGAAAGAAGGCGAGGACGAGTTTCTTGCGCACGCCCGTCGCTGCCAGCAGTTTGGCGCGGCCGCCATTGTGATGGCTTTCGATGAGGACGGCCAGGCCGACACGTACGAGCGCAAGATTGAAATCTGTGAGCGGGCCTACCATCTGCTCGTCGACAGGGTCGGCTTCCCGCCGCAGGACATCATCTTCGACCCCAACATTTTCGCCGTGGCCACCGGCATTGAAGCGCACCGCGAGTATGCCCGCGACTTCTTGCGCGCCACGGAGTGGATCAAGAACAACCTGCCGCATGCCAAGGTGAGCGGCGGGCTGAGCAACATCAGCTTCTCGTTTCGCGGCAACAACCGCGTCCGCGAGGCCATGCACACCATTTTTCTGTACCACGCGATCAAGCGTGGAATGGACATGGCCATCGTCAACGCCGGACAGATTGAGGTGTACGACGCGATCGACGACGAGCTGCGCGAGCGGATTGAGGACGTCTACTTCAATCGCCGCGACGATGCCACCGAGCGGCTCGTGGACCTAGCCGAAGAAATTGCCGCGCAGGACGATGACCGCGACGTTGAAGAAGAGACCGCCGCGTGGCGCGACGCGCCCGTCGAGGATCGGATTGAGCACGCGCTTGTGAAAGGCATCATTGAGCACATCGTTGACGACGCCGAGGAGGCCCGGCAGAAGTACCCGTCGCCCCTCGAAGTCATCGAAGGGCCGCTCATGGACGGAATGGATGTGGTGGGCGACCTGTTTGGCGATGGCAAGATGTTTCTGCCGCAGGTTGTAAAGAGCGCACGGGTAATGAAGAAGGCGGTGGGCTACCTGCAGCCGTACATCGAAGAGGCCAACGCCGCCGAAGACGCCCGCCGCGCAGCCGCCGGTGAAGATCCGCGCGAGGATACCGACAATGCCAAGGTGCTGCTTGCCACCGTGAAGGGCGACGTGCACGACATCGGCAAGAACATCGTAGGCGTGGTGCTGCAGTGCAACGGCTATGAGGTTGTAGACCTTGGCGTGATGGTGCCCGCGCAGAAAATTCTGGAGGAAGCGCGGAAGCACGATGTCGACATCATCGGCCTCTCGGGGCTCATCACGCCGTCGCTCGACGAGATGGTACACGTGGCGAAAGAGATGGAGCGTGAGGGCTTCGACATCCCGCTGCTCATTGGCGGGGCGACAACCTCCGAGATCCACACGGCCGTCAAGATTGCGCAGCACTACAGCGGCCCCGTCGTGCACGTGCTCGATGCGTCGCGAAGCGTGAACGTGGCCGGCAACCTCGTGGCCGAAAACCTGCGCGACACCTTCCTGCGTGAGGTCGATGAACGGTACGAAACGCTGCGCGAGCGGCACAACCGGGGCGGACGACGAAAGACGTTCCTGCCCATCGAGGAAGCGCGCGCCAACCGGTTCACATCCGACTGGAACGACGTGCCCATCACCACGCCCAACAAGCTGGGTACAACGGTTTTTCCGAAAGTGCCCATCGATACGCTGCGCGATTACATCGACTGGACGCCGTTCTTTATCGCGTGGGACCTCAGCGGGAAGTACCCACGCATCTTTGAGGACGAGGAGAAGGGGGCAGAGGCGCGCAAGCTCTACGAGGACGCGAATGCCATGCTGGACGACCTCGCCCGGCGGCGAGCGCTTACGTGCAACGGCATCATCGGCCTCTTCCCGGCGAATGCCGTGGGAGACGACATTGAAGTGTACACCGATGACACGCGCACGGACGTCGCAACCACGCTGCACACGCTCCGCCAACAGACCGAAAAAACGGGCGACCGCCCCAACCGCGCCCTGGCCGATTTCGTCGCGCCGAAAGCCTCCGGCGTGGCCGACTACATCGGGGCGTTCGCCGTCACCGGCGGCCTCGGGGCCGACGAGATTGTCGCCAAGCACAAGGCAGCCGGCGACGACTACAACGCCATCATGATGCAAGCCCTGTCCGACCGGCTAGCGGAGGCATTTGCCGAGTACCTGCACGAGCAAGTGCGCGTCGACTACTGGGGCTACGCGCCGGACGAGGACTTCGACAACGAGGCGCTCGTTCGTGAAAAGTACCGCGGCATCCGTCCGGCCCCCGGCTACCCGGCGTGCCCCGATCACACGGAAAAGCCGCTGCTGTGGGACCTCTTGGGCGTGGAGAAGCACACGGGCATCCGCCTCACCGAAAACCTGGCGATGCACCCGGGGGCGTCGGTCTGCGGGATCTACTTCGCGCACCCGGAGGCGAGCTATTACAACGCCGGCACCTTTCAGCGCGACCAGATCGAAGACTACGCCGAACGCAAAAACATGCCCGTCGCGGAGGTTGAGCGCTGGCTGGCCGACCGGCTGGCGTACGAGCCGAAGGAGCAACCGGAACCTGTAGTAGAGCGGGCCGCGTAGCCGATCAAAAAGCGTACGCTGGTGCCCGCCTCTCGCCCGAGACTCAGCGGTAACCAGGCACCGTCTAGATAGGCCCCGTCGCTGGCATCAAGGCGAAAGCCTGTAAAGCGGGGAGTGGCCGTAGCGGTTACGAGTGCGTGCTGCGCGCGATCTGCGGCGGCGCGGGGCTTTAGGCAGCTGCAGCAGACAGCACTGCAACATCCCAGCCGCACCGGCTCCTCCACCCAGCGCGGCCCGCGAAGGGTTTTGAGGGAGCGTCTAATTTCGGTTCCATGTCGGAAGCGGATCCGCACTCGGATACATGCGGAAACGAAGCGTTGAGGAAACATGACGCTCATCCTACCATCCGGCGCTCCGCTTCGAAGGTGCTACGCCATACGCACCGGCCCGAACAAAACCCCAGACGGGTCTGTACCTGTGCCCATGCGCTTTAATTTAGCGTAGGCTAAAGCATCGCGCTGTGTTGCCCAAGCAACCCAACGGCGCCGCCTGCGCATTGTCCTCCGGCAACTAAAGTCTAAATCGTGTCTATGTCTTTTTTGCGTCGATGGTGCACGGCGAGCGCCCTCGTCCTGCTACTAACCGGATGCGCGCAGCCCGCGTCTGAGCAGGGGCCCGCCGACTTCTCCGAGCGCAAAATGCAGGTGGTGGCGACGACCAACATCATTGGCGACCTCGTCCGGCAGATCGCCGGCGACCGCGTGGAGCTCACCACGCTGATGGGGCCAGGCGTCGACCCTCATCTCTACAAAGCCAGCGAGGGCGACGTCCAACGCATGGCCCAGGCCGACGTGGTGCTCTACAACGGGCTCGACCTCGAAGGCAAGATGACGGAGGTCTTCGCGCAGATGCAGCAGCGCGGCCTCACAACCTCCGCGATTGCCGATGACGCCGTGCCGGAGTCGCTGCGCATCGGATCCGAAGAGTATGTTGGCAATCATGATCCGCATGTGTGGTTTGACGTAGAGCTCTGGGCGCGTGCGGCGCGGCATGTAGGCGCGGTGCTGGCCGCGAAAGATACCGCCCGCGCCGCGGCCTACCGCGCCCGCGCTGCAGCGTATGCCCAGCGCCTCGACAGCCTCGACCAGTACGTGACCCGGCAGGTGCAGCACATTCCCTCCGAGCGCCGCGTCCTCATCACCTCGCACGATGCCTTTAGCTACCTTGGGCGCGCGTACGACATCGAAGTCCGCGGCTTGCAGGGCATCTCCACAGCCACCGAGGCCGGCGCCGCCGACGTGCAGGCCCTCGCCCAGTTTGTTGCGGAGCGCAGGATCCCCGCGATTTTTGTGGAGACCTCCGTCTCGCCGCGCGGCATCCAGGCCGTGCAGGAAGCGGTGGCGGCCAAAGGCTTTCAGGTAGAGGTGGGCGGCACGCTCTACGGCGATGCGCTGGGCAACCGCGGGACGCCCGAAGGTACCTACATCGGCGCGGTGCGGCACAACATCGACACGATCGTCAGCGGCCTGCTGGCGACGCCCGCCCCCTCCGCTGCGGCCCCTCATGCATCGACCCCGACGCACCTATGAGCGAGCGCACCGAACCCGCCCTCGCCGTCCGTGACCTCACCGTGGCCTACCGCGAGGATCCTGTGCTGTGGGATATTGACCTGGACGTGCCTGCCAGCACGCTGATGGGCATCGTGGGCCCCAACGGCGCCGGGAAGACCACACTCATCCAGACGATCCTTGGTCTCGTGGAGCCCGCGGCCGGGCAGGTGCGCATCTTCGGCGCTCCATACGCCACGCAGCGCGACCGCGTGGGCTACGTCCCGCAGCGTGGCAGCGTGGATTGGGACTTCCCCACGCACGCCCTCGACGTCGTGATGATGGGCCTCTACGGTCGGCTCGGGTGGTTCCGCCGGCCCGGCAGCAAGGAACGCGAGCAGGCCCGCGCTGCGCTCGACAAAGTGGGGATGCTCGACTACGCCGACCGGCAGATCAGTCAGCTGTCCGGCGGGCAGCAGCAGCGCGTCTTCCTCGCCCGCGCCCTCGTTCAGGATGCCGATCTCTACTTCATGGACGAGCCCCTGCAGGGCGTCGATGCTACCACCGAGCGCGCCATCATCGACCTGCTCCGCGAACTCCGCGAGCGCGGCTGCACCGTCATCGTCGTCCACCACGACCTGCAAACGGTGGCGGAGTACTTCGATCACGTGATGCTGCTGAACGTGCGGCGTATTGCCAGCGGGCCGGTCGAGGACGTCTTCACCGAAGACAACCTGCGCCTCACCTACGGCGGACGCGTCGGCTTCCTGCGCCAGCAGCAGGGCGAAGTCGCCTCCGATCCGTCTTCCGAGGCCGCGGCGTGACGCGGGCCGCTGGGGTGACGAATTCCGATAGCCGAGCGTGTTCGAACCCTCGGCGGTACAGAAACCATCGCAGATAAATGCTCGACCTTCTCCACGAACTGCTGTTCAACTACACGCTGCGCACCGTGGCGCTCGGCGCGGCCACGCTCGGCATCGTGGGGGGCGGGCTGGGCACGTACGCCGTGCTGCGCGGGCAGAGCTTGCTGGGCGATGCTATCTCCCACGCCGCGCTGCCCGGTATCGCGCTCGCCTTTCTACTGACGGGAAGCAAGGCGCCCATCGTGTTGATGCTGGGCGCCGGTGCGGCGGGCGTCATCGCCACGCTTGCCATCCTCGGCGTTACCGAGACAACGCGTGTGAAGTACGACAGCGCGCTCGCCCTCATGCTGGCCGTCTTTTTTGGTTTTGGGCTCGTGCTGCTCACCTACATCCAGCGGCACGCGGGCGCCAGCCAGGCCGGGCTGGATGCCTTTTTGTTCGGCCAGGCCGCTGCCCTCATCGAACGCGATGTCGTCACGATGGCCCTGCTCGGCGGCACAGCGCTGCTCGTCATGGGCCTGTTCTGGAAGGAGTTCAAGCTACTGGCCTTCGACCGCGCCTTTGGGGCGAGCCTCGGCCTCCCGATGCGCACGCTCGACATCTTGCTCACCACGCTGCTCGTCATCGCCATTGTCATTGGATTGCAGACGGTGGGCGTGGTGCTAATGAGCGCTGTTATCATCGCCCCAGCGGCCGCCGCCCGGCAGTGGACCGACCGCCTTGGCGTGATGACGGGCCTAGCCGCAACGTTCGGTGCGGTAAGCGGCGTGGGTGGGGCCGTGGCAAGCGCATCCATCCCAAACCTGCCGACCGGTCCCACCATCGTGCTGTGGATGGGTATTCTTGTGACCGTGTCGCTCCTGGGCGCACCGAACCGGGGCTTGCTGTGGCAGTGGTGGCGCGACCGGCGGAACGCGCGCCGCCTCCGCCGTGAAACGGTATTGCTCGACCTCTACGCCCTCGCCCTGAAACACGACGACCCGACGTATGCCCATGCGGAATCCGTCCTCGATGCCATGAACGCTTGGGCGGGCCGCACCCATCGCGCGCTTGCGCAACTGGAGCAAGAAGGCTTCGTGGCGCGGGAAAACGCCCAACGCTGGCGCCTCACCGACGCGGGCGCCCGCCACGCCCGCACCCTCGCTGAAGAACGGCGCCTGTCCACATAAACGGCACCCGCCGACTGCTGTGATCGTTGGACGGCTCGTGTTTTGCTCTCTCGTACACCAAACCGTCTCTACACCCACCAACGCAAAACACGCAAGGCATGACCGCCCTCCAGCTCGAAATCCAACTGGTCGCCATTGTGGTGGCTGTGGCCTGCGCGTTGCCTGGCGTGTTTCTCATCCTGCGCCGCATGGCCATGATGAGCGACGCCATCAGCCACGCCATCCTGCCGGGGATTGTGGTGGGCTTCTTCATCACCGAAAGCCTCGGCTCGCCGTTGCTGATCGTGGCCGCGGGGCTCACCGGGCTGCTCACCGTGGCGCTCGTTGAGCTCATCGAGCGCACCAAGCTCGTCAAGGAGGATGCCGCGATCGGGATCGTCTTCCCCGTGCTGTTCAGCATTGGCGTCATCCTCATCGCGCGCTACGCCGGCGACGTGCACCTCGACACCGATGCTGTGCTGCTCGGCGAACTGGCCTTTGCGCCGTTCGACCGGTTCACGGCCTTCGGGCTCGATCTTGGCCCGCGTGCGCTGTGGGTGATGGGCGCCGCGCTGGGGCTCAATGCGCTGTTCCTCCTGCTCTTCTACAAGGAGCTCAAGCTGGCCACCTTCGATGCTGGGCTCGCCGCTACGCTTGGCTTCCTGCCTGGCCTGCTGCACTACGCGCTGATGGGCCTCGTCTCGCTCACTGCTGTGAGCGCCTTCGACGCTGTCGGCTCCATCCTCGTCGTCGCTCTCATGGTGGGGCCACCTGCCACCGCCTACCTGCTTACGGATCGCCTGAACTGGATGATTGGGATCAGCGCGGGCGTGGGCGCCCTCGGGGCCGTCGGCGGCTACTGGTTGGCGCACGCGCTAGACGCGTCAATCGCCGGCGCGATGGCGACGGCCACCGGGCTCATCTTCGGGGCGGCGGTGCTCTTCGCACCGGGGCGGGGGGTCGTCGCGCGGGTCCGCCTGCGTAATCGGCAGACGTGGCGCTTTGCTGAGCAGATGCTGACGATCCACCTCCTCCAGCACGAGAATACCCCCCAGGCGCAGCGCGAGTGCCGCGTCGCACACCTGCAGGAGCACTTGAACTGGGACGCGCCCTTCGCTGAGAAGGTGGTGAATCGCGGGACGCGGCGGGGGACGGTGGAGCGGCGCGGCCCGTACCTCGCGCTCACCGACGACGGGCGCGCGCTCGCCCAGGATGCGCTGGAGCGAACGTGAGGCGGCACCACACAAACGTTAGGAACCTGTTTCCATTCATGCCTGCGCAAGCATTTCTTCCAGTCAACGGGGAAACATCCGGCCGGGAACGCTGCGTCATGGACGGCCCAGCCTTACAGATCGGTAATCAGCTGCGCATTCGGTAGCCCGTCGAAGGGAACGTGTCTCCACGTCCGTGATCGAAAGCCGAAGTAGCAACGAATCTGAGCCGCCGCGCATTCGCGACAGCGGCTGCGCCCTCTATTCTACAGCATGCCTTGCTTGAGCTCCTGCTCGCGCACCTGCACCACCTCGGTCACTTCTTCCGTATCGAGCGTCCCCTTGCTGAGCTCATCGACGAGCGACACGATCTGTTCGTCTTTGTTGGGCGCCTGGCGCCACTCGGGATGCGCCTGGTCCACGAGGCTCACAAGAATACGAAGGTAGGGATAGCGCTCACGCGGCGTGTCAATGTCCGCAATGGCTTCCGCAAACAATTCGGCGTTGCGGCCGACCTGGCGGTCAACCATTTCGTTGGCGTAGGGCATAGTAGCAGATCAAAAAAGCAAGACAGGGTATCGGATCGGACGCTTACGCAACGCACCGCCTGGCAAATGGTTGCCCCTCGCCACGCAACTCCTTACAGCACGCATCGTACGTGCATTGAACACTCCAAGCAGCATAGGCTCATGAACTCGCAGCAATCATCTTCCGCAACGGCCTACCGACTGGAGCTGCTGCGTCCGGTGCCCGCGTTTCACCGGGCGGCCCGGCACGACAAGCAGTTGCGCAAGGGGCAGCTGGTGTACTACGGCCCGCACCCCACGTACTACGGCATTGGCGAAGTCAAGCGCGTCAACGGATCCAACATTGCCGTTGATTTTCGCGGCACAGGAACGTTTGGCGTGCACGAGGAGATCATGGACCAGCGTTACCTGATTCGGATTCCGCAGGACAAGCTGTCGAAGCTATAGCCGCGCGGCGCCGTTAGGCAGCGGTTCGGTGGAAGTGTGCGCCCCACCAGCCATCGCGCGTTGCCTCCTCCGCAAGCTCCCATCCGGTGTCCGCAGCGGCCGCGAGCATACGCGGGCGGTCGGCGGTAAGCACGCCCGCTAGCAGCATCACCGCCCCCGGCGCGGTGCGCGCGCTGAATGCCGGCAGGAGTGCCAAGAGCACATCCCGCGTGATGTTCGCACACACCACGTCGGCCGGGTGCGCAGGCACATCCCCAATGGCCCCCTGATAAAGGTGCACGCGGTCAGCCACACGATTGGCGGCCACGTTCTCGCGCGCGTTGGCGATGGCCCAGGCGTCGGTATCGAACGCCTGCACCGTGCGCGCCCCCCGCAGCGCCGCGGCAATACCCAGCACGCCCGTCCCGGTGCCCGCATCCAGCACGCGCGCATCCGTCAGATCCAATGGCGCCATGAGCTGAAGCACCAGCTGTGTGGTGGCGTGCGCGCCGGTGCCAAAGCTCATCTTCGGATCGATGCGCACCAGGGTTTGCGCGTCGGTTGGGTGCACGTCGGCCCCGTGGGGGGCAATCAGAAACGGACCCACGGTGCGCGGCGCATGGGTAGCCTCCCACGTTGCGTTCCAGTTTTGGGGCGGCACCTCGGTTTCCTGCCACGTCGCCGTTGCCCCGTGCGCGCGCAGCCACGTACGAAGCCCGCGGCGCAGGGCCTCATTCCACCGGGGCGCCGGGATGTACGCGTGCAGCTCGTCGCCCATCGACTGAAACCCGAGGGCCACGGATTCCAGTTGCCCGACGGCAGCATCGTGCACAACCGCCGGCAGGTTCAGGGTGAGATGGATCGTGGGCGGCGTATCAGGCATGCGAGGTCGTGGATTGGATGGTGCATAAAGCGCGGAGGCGTGAGACGGTACGCGTAAACTTTGCGGCGATCGCCCCCGCGACGCCCGCGTGGGCCTCGGGCGCGAACCACGCTTCGGGCGGCTGCGGCGCCGAGAAAAACAGCGCCGGCGCTTCGGGGCGGGTGTACAGGTCGTCTACGATGCGCAACAAGCGAAGCGCCGCATCGGTCGACGGGATGGAAATGTTGGCCAGGTAGAGGCGTTCAGCGGCCAGCCAGCGCTGCATGAGCGCTTCGTGCGCGGTATGCGTCGCCGCCTGCTGCATCTCCGCAAACGTCAGAAAGTGGCCGCCGTACGCGTGGTAGTGCGCCTCGAGCTGCTGATCGGCCGCCGGGCCAATCCACCCAATCCCCGACCGCTCCACGGCCGCGCCCGTCCGGTAGTCGTCGCCCAGCACCGGCACCACCACGTACTGCGAAGCAAACGTTTCCTGCAGAAAGCGCTGAAACCGGCCCGGCCCCACCTTGTGTGCCAAAAAATTATCGGGGGATACGTTGCTGGTGGCCACGAGCGTGACGCGCTGCGCCGCCAGCGTACGAAGCACGTGGGCGACCCGCGCTTCGTTGGCCGGACCGTCGATCTCCAGCTCGTCGAGACAGCACACGCGGTACGATGCCGCCAACCGCTTCGCAAACGCGACCGGCGGCTCGGTGAGCTGAAAGAGCCGGCGGCTGTGCAGGTAGGCGCAGGGCACCTGCGGATGCAACGCCTGGTAGAGCGCGGCCATCAAGTGCGTTTTGCCCGTCCCCACCGGCCCCACCAAATACAGCCCTGCCGGCGGCGCGGAGACGCCGGGCATCCACTGGGGCAGGCGATGCCGCCAGGACGCATAGTGCGCCGCGAGCGCGTCCGCAAATCCCTCCACACGCGCGAGGGCCGCGGCTTGGTGGGGCGATGACGGCTGATACGTGGCAAACGTAGCGTCCGAAAAGCGATCAGGAGGCGTCATCGACAAAACAAACAAATGCGTGGAAAACACGTCGCGCGGCCTAGCGTTGGCATCCGATTCTGGAACACCTAATTTGCCGCAATGATTAAACTCAACGGAGAAGTCACCCGCTGATCATTTAATTGAGGCTCTACGCCTTCGCGTAGATTGCTTATGGACCGTACGGACTTGACGCGCATCGACGACTACACGTGGGAATTGCCCACGTCATTTCACGAAGCGATGCGGGTGCCCGTCCGAATCCTTGCGAACGAGGATCTGATCGATGAGATTCTTGAACGCCCCGCCCTGGAGCAAGCCGTGCGGACGGCGATGCTGCCCGGTCTCGTCGGTTCCCTCATCGTGATGCCCGACGTACACAGCGGTCAGGGCGCCCCGATGGGCATTGTCGCCGCCTCGAAGTATCCGGCCGGGGCCATCGCGCCCGGGGCCATTGGGCACGACATCAACTCGGGCGTACGGCTGTTGGGGTCGCGGGTGCGCGCTTCTGAGATCGACGAACTGATCGACCCGCTCGCCAATGCCCTCTACGAACGGATTCCGTGCGGCGCCGATGCGCAGAGCGATATGAGCCTGACGTCGAGTGAGATTGACCACGTCGCACAGTCCGGCGCGCAGTGGGCCCTGCGCCGCGACATGGCCCACCAGGACGACCTGGTACGCGCCGAGGAGGGCGGGCGCCTCAACGATGCCGATCCGGCCAAGGTGAGCGCGGCGGCCCGCAAGTTGGGCGCAAAGCAACTGGGCACGCTCGGCGGCGGCCAGCACTTCATTGAGGTGAGCGTGGTTGAGGAGGTATACAACCGCGCGGCCGCGATTACCATGGGGCTGCGCAAAAAACGCCTCGCGGTGCAAATCCACTGCGGCTCTCGGGACTATGGCCGCCAGGTATGTGCCGACTACATCACGAAGTTTCAGGAGGCTGCGCCGAAGTACGACATTGATCCGCCGCACCCGGACCTAGCCTGCGTGCCCCTTGATGCCTCGGAAGCCAGCGACTACATGGGCGCGATGCGAGCCGCTGCCAACTATGCGTACGCCAACCGTCAGGTGCTTGCCCACCGGGTGCGCGAGGTTTTCGATGACGTCTTGGACGGCGTGGGCGACCAGTTTAAGACGGTGTACGACGTGGCACACAACCTCGGGCAGGTAGAGATGCACGATGTGGATGGCAAGCACATGCGCTGCTATGTCCACCGCAAGGGAGCCGCTCGCGCCTTTGGCCCCGGTACGCCCGGCATTTCGCTGCCGTACCGCGCCCTCGGACAGCCCGTGCTGGTGCCCGGCAGCATGGGCGGCCCCTCCTGGGTTATGCTTGCCACCCGCGAAGGCATGGCCAAGAGCTTTGGCTCGGCCTGTCACGGGGCCGGACGAACCATGAGCCGCCACGAGGCCAGCTATCACAGCGAAGTGCCCGTGAGCGAAAACGTGGAAGTGCGCGGCGAGAATGTGACCGCAGGTGGCGGCGTACAACTGAAGGAAACTGTAGACGCGGTGGTCGACACGGCCGCAGGCGCCAAGCTTGCCAGCCGCGTTGCGCGCCTCAAGCCCCTGGTTGTCATTCACGGCTAAGCGCACCACCCCATCCTTCGCGGCCCACTCAAGCCCCACCGCTGACGACCCATCCGGGGCTCCGTTGGGCCCGCGCCGGCTGCTAGACCCGATGATTACGTTTGTGTAGCGCCTGTGACGTGCGCATGACGGGTGCCGTGCGGTTGTTTCATAACCTTTACAGCCCATGCGGCGAAGCGGGGCACTTACAACCCTAGCGTGGGTTGGGAGACAACGACACTCACTTTTTCTGCACGGCCGCCCGCAAGGTGCATATCCCGATGAGAGATGCTCAATCTGTAAACGCACCCTCCCTGCTTGTCGTAGAAGACGATAGCGAACTCAGCACGAGCCTGATGCTCTACCTAGAGTCTGAAGGTTACGATGTGGAGCTCGCGACGGACGGTACGTCGGGGCTGGAAGAAGCCACCCGCCTGCCCGGCTACGACCTGATTGTCCTCGACGCCCGCCTGCCCGACCGCAGCGGCTTTCAGATCTTACGGCAAGCCCGTGCCGAAGGTGTGCGCACCCCGGTTCTTATGCTTACCGGTTTGGGCGATCACGAGCATCGGATGCGCGGTTTTGAGATGGGGGCCGACGATTACCTGACAAAACCGTTTGCCACCGAGGAGCTGCTTGCCCGCATCGAGGCCCTCTTGCGGCGCGAGGCGCAAGCCATCCCGGAAGATGGCGTCTTTAACGTAGGCGGCCTCACCATCGACCTGGCCCAACAGACCGTTACGCGCGACGGCGAACCGGTGCAGCTGACAGATCTGGAGTACGCGCTGCTGGAATACCTGCTGCGGCGTCGCGGGCGCACGGCCACGCGCGAGCAAATCCTTCGTGATGTGTGGGACCTGCCCGCCGAAGTGGAAACGCGCACCATCGACCGCCACGTGAACGCCCTCCGCGACGTGATGGACGGCACAGACGAGCAGTCCTGGGCCATTCAGAGCGTGTACGGCATCGGCTACAAGCTCGTCGGCGCCGACCCTGTGCAATCGGCCGCAAACGCGTAGCGCAACGCTGACGGATGCGCCCTGCGCAGATGGCTGCTCGGCTGGCCCCTCTGCGCTTACGGACCCGACGGACTGAGCGCAAGAAACTGTGCGTGAGGCCTGCCGTGCAAGCCGGTAGACCTTTGACCGTCCATCCCTCCAGCCGTTTGCGAGCGCTGCATGCCATCCGACCGAACCCCTTCTTCGGAAGCGGAGGCGTCCTGCCGAACAGATCACGTTCCGCCAAGTGCTCGCTCGTTGGATGCCCTCGACCGCCTCTTGCAGCTTGCCCTGGACGTATGCGACGCGTCGCTCGCCTGCCTCCATACGCTTCCGCTCCACGCCTCGGCGCCACAGGCCGCGCAGGGCAACACCGACCATCTGCCGTGGGTCCATCAGCTGCTGGCGCGCCACGAGGCGTTGCCCGATGCGCCGCTGGCTGACACCCAAACCGTACACAACGGGCCATCCGATGCCCCCGCTACGGTGCGGCATTGCCTCGGCCTGCCGTTTCACACGTCTTCAGGCGGCGGCATACTGTCGATTGTAACGGCAACCCGTCCCTCGGAGCGCACGCACAGCCGGCTGCGCGACCTGGCCGACATATCTGCTTCTTTGCTCGCCCCCACGTCCGCAGACGCCGACGCTGCCTCTCCTCACGCGGCCGCCGCGCCGATCCCCCAAAATATCACGGAAGGCATCTACCGGAGCCGCCCCGACGGCACCATCCTGTACGCCAATGCCGCGATGGCTGCACTGTTTGGCTACGACGCGCCCCATGCGTTCCAACGCATCACGGCGGATGCATTGTACGCAACGCCCGCCGACCGCCACGTGCTGCAAACGCGCTTGCAGCACGCGTCGACTGTTGAGGGCTTCGAGGTGAAGTTTCGCCGGGCCGATGGCACAACCTTCTGGGGCCGCCTGAGCACCACGGCCGTCCGCGACGACAGCGGCGCCATCCGGTATTATGACGGCGTTTTGACCAACATAACGGCAGAAAAGGAGGCCCGGGACGCGCTGCGCCAAACGGCCGAGCGCTGGGAACGGCTCGTCGACACGCACCCCGATCCCATCCACGTCTCGACCGACGGCATCATCCAGTATGTGAATCCGGCCGGCGTCGCGGTATACGGCGCCTCCTCGGCCGATGAAATCATTGGACGGCCCATCGACGCGTTCATGGTGCATGCAGACGACACGGCGGCCACGCACGAACGAGCCGCCCGGCTGTACGACGCGGGCGAGCCCACCCCGCCGCGCGAGTTTACCATTGAGCGCCTCGATGGCAAACAGCGTATCGTTGAGGTGCGCTCGGTGCCCATCGAGTACAAGGGGAAGCCGTCGGCCCAAACGATTGTGCGCGACGTAACAGCGCAGCGCCGCCTCGAAGAACAGTTGCACGTCCGCCAGCAGCGCCTGCGCAAGCTACTGGACCATGCGCAGCCCATCGTCTTCGTGATCGACAACGATGGAACGTTTCTCGTAAGCGAGGGCCGCGACCTGCAGGCGCTGGGCCTGCGCCCCGGCGAGGTCGTCGGGCAGTCCGTTTACGACCTCTTTGCCGACGCCCCTTCGGTGCTGGGCGACATCGAGCGCGCGCTGGCAGGCCATACCATCAGCGGCCTCGTCGAGCTTGACGATCGCGTGCTCGACGTGTGGTACGCGCCCATCTACGCGCCCGATCGTGCCATCATCGGGTGCATTGGCATGGCGGTCGATATCACCGAACGCCGTGCGGCCGAAGACGCGCTGCGCACCGAGCGCGACGTGCTTGCAAGCATCTTCAATACCAGCCCGGCGGCCATTCTGGTGTTGGACGCCGACGGCCGCATCACCAAAGCAAACGCCCGCGCGGCAGCGCTGCTGCGCGAGCCGGTAGCCGACCTCATCGGGCGTACGTACACCGACCTTGCCGGCCGCTTCGAGGACATCTCGGGCGGCGTGCTCTCCACCGCGCATCACCCCTTCACCCAGGCGCTTACGGCCTCGGAGCCGATCTACGAGCTGGAGTCGATCATCCAGTGGCCCAACCATCCGCGCCGCATCGTATCCATCAACGCCGCGCCGCTGCGATCTGCACAGGAAACAGCGGGCGCCGTACTGGTGCTGAACGACGTCACGGCGCAACGCGAGCAGGATGCCAGGCTGCGCCAGAGCCGGATGCGCTATCAGGCGCTCGTGAACCACTTTCCGGGCGGCGTTTTTCTTTTCAACGAGGACCTGGAGTACGTGCTGGCCGGCGGCGCTGGGATTGAGGCGCTCGGCATGTCGCCTGAGGATTTTCATGGCCGCACGCCCAGCGACCTCTTCCCGCCGCCCATCGCCAACGAAACGGAGCAGTACTACCGGCGTGCCCTCCGCGGCCAAGCGGGCACCTTCAAACAAAACTATCAGGGGGCCACGTACCGCATCCAAACCGTTCCGCTACAGCTTCCCGATGGCCTCGTGTATGCCGGCATGGCCGTATCCCAGAATATCACCGAAGCGGCCCGGGCCGAGGCCATGCTTCGCACCGCAAAGCAGAAGGCCGAAGAAGCCGCGCGCCTTAAGTCGTCGATGCTTGCCAACATGAGCCACGAGGTGCGCACCCCGCTCACAGCCATCATCGGATTTGCAGAGGTGCTCACCGAGGAAACGGACGCGTTGCCCCAACACTTCGCATCGCTCATTCTGCGGAGCGGCCGGCGCCTGCTCACGACGCTCGACTCGGTACTGCACCTGTCGCAACTGGAAGCAGGCACCCAGGGCCTCCACTACGAACCCGTCAACCTGTCGAAGCTCGCCCGCCACTTGATTGCTGAAGAATCGATCCAGGCGCGCCAGCACGCCATTACCCTTGAGCTGGAATCGACGGACGCTCCCATCGTGCTATCCACCGACCGCGGGGCCGTGCAGCGCATCTTGAGCAATGTACTGAGCAATGCACTGAAGTACACCGAGGCCAACGGCCGGGTGATGGTACGCATGGCCGATGGCGCCCGCGGCGTGCTTATAGAAGTGGAGGACACCGGCATCGGCATGACGCGCGCATTTCAAGCACGCATGTTTGATGCCTTCACGCAAGAGTCGGACGGCCTCGACCGAACGCACGAGGGCTCGGGGCTTGGGCTGGCCATCGTGCAAAAGCTTGTCGCCATGCTCGACGGCTCCATCGAAGTGGAGTCGAGCCCCGGTATGGGCACCCGGTTCGCCATTTTCCTACCGCGGCCCGCTTAATTTCACCCGCCGCCCGGCAAACATCAGTCGCTCGGCAGGGGCACCTTGGTTTGATCTTCCGGGAAGACCGACGCGCCTTCGATGGGATTGAAGATGCGCCCGAAGCGCGGCGTGAAGGCCTCGGCATCCCATGAGAAGTAGGTAAACAGCGCCTCCCCCACGACGTGGTTCATGGGCACGAACCCCCAAAAGCGACTGTCCTCCGAATTGTCGCGGTTGTCCCCCATCGCAAAGTAGTAGTTTTGCGCAAAGGTGTACGTGGTGGTCTGCTCTCCATCAATGGCAAACGTGCTATCACTCATCTGGCGGGCGGCGTGGCCCTCGTAGCGAACGATAACGGGCCGATACACCGGCCAGTTTTTGTCGGTGAGCGTAATCGTTTCGCCCTTCTGGGGTATGTGAATCGGACCGTAGTTGTCGGGGGTGTAGCCGCGTCCGGCCGGGTACATGAGCGCGCTGTAGTTGCTGTTGCGCAAGATGAATGGCTCGACGTTTGCCACCCACGGCCACGATCGCACCGTTTCAATGGCCTGGGGCGTTGCCAACATGCGTACCGTTCGCGCGCTTTGCGTGGGCCGAATGGTTTCGATGCCAATGGATTCCAGGCGTTGAAGCGGCAGCCGATAGCTTGCATCGTTCTTGGTCACACGCCAAAACTGCTGCATCCCCCGGCCCAGCGGCAGTGGGTTGCCGTTGATGTGCACCACCTTGTCCCGCACGCTGATGCTTTCGCCCGGCAGGCCAATCACCCGCTTGATGTAGTGCATCTTGCGGTCTATGGGCTTTTCACTCGCGGGCCAATTGAACACGATCGCATCGCCGCGCTCCACGCGGCTAAAGCCCGGCAGTCGAACCGCCGGAAGCTCCATGCCGGGCCAGTAGATCGACGTAAACGGAATGCCCAGCGTCATGGGCAGGCGCGTGCCGTAATGCACCTTCGAGACAAACAGGTAGTCGCCGACGAGGAGATTCTTCTCCATCGACGGGGTGGGAATGCGATACAGGTCGAAGAAGAGGGTGCGCACGATGAGCACCACCACGGCGGCAAAGATAAACGCCTCGGCCCACTGGCGAAGCGGCCCCTTGGTGGGGTGCTCGTCGCGCCCGTTGCGGTGCGTGCGCCGCCCGCGCTGGCGGGCCGTACGGGAGGAGCGATGCGACGTTTGGGTATCAGCCACGGCGAAACAAGCGTTAGGGCAATGGTCGAAGCAATGAGGGATCAGGGCGTGGCAGCGCCGTCAATCCACGGGCGGCGGCCCGGCGTAAGCTGGTAGCGATAGACGCGCTCCCGGAAGAAGCGTGCGCCGTCGTAACCCACCCGGTACCAGCGGCGGGCGTCCGCCTCAAACCAGTAGTCCACATACACCGCGCGGGCCGCATGGTGCCGCACGGGGGCCAGCACGCTGTCGCGAAGCGCATGAAGAACGGGGCGGTAGCGCGCATGCGTGGCAAAGATCAGCCCGCGATCGCCCGGCCCACCCACGTCGCTTACCTTCACGGGGATGCTGTCGTTCACCACAAACCAGTATTCGAACTGCACGTAGCTATCGCGCGGGCGGCGCAGGTTGAAGTCGCCGAGCGTTTGGGTGGGGTCGCCAAACTGGGCTTGCAGGCGCGCGCGCAGCACGGCGGTGCGGGTGGTGTCGAGCAGCGTCAGCGCGTCGCTGCGCCCCAAAAACGCCCACGGCGTGCCTTCAAACTTCTTGGTGAACCACGAGCGCCCCAGCTTGCTCACCTTGTGCTGCTCGGTGATGGCAAACGGCAGACCCGCCGATGCGTCTGTCGCCGACGCGTCGGCGGCCGCGCCCGTCCGTAGCGTATCGCCAGCCACCGGAAGCCGAGCGGGTGGAAGTGCGGGAAGGCCGCCATGCAACACCTGCACGGCCAGTTGATGGCGACGGACGTGCTGGTACCGCTCTACAATCGACGGGGCCTGCCCCGCCGCGCTCCCGCAGAAGACCGCGCTCCACACCAGCAGTCCACAGATTGCACGTTTCATCGCCCTCCGCTACTCATCCATCGAAAGAATTGCGAGAAACGCCTCCTGCGGCACGTCAACCGAGCCGACCTGCTTCATGCGCTTCTTGCCTTCTTTCTGTTTCTCCAGCAGCTTGCGCTTCCGGGTGATGTCGCCGCCGTAGCACTTCGCGGTTACGTTCTTGCGCTGCGCGCGCACGGTCTCGCGAGCCACGATGCGGCGCCCGATGGAGGCCTGCACGGGCACCTCAAACATTTGCTGCGGGATGAGCTCCTTCAGGCGCTTCGTGAGCTTGCGGCCGACGCCGTACGCCTTGTCGCGGTGCACGATGGTGGAGAGGGCGTCGACCGGGTCCTCGTTGATGAGGATTGTGAGCTTCACGAGGTCGCTGGCGCGGTACTCCAGGAATTCGTAGTCGAAGGAGGCGTACCCGCGGCTCACGCTTTTGAGCGTATCGTAGAAATCGAACACAATTTCGGCCAGGGGCAGCTCGTACTGCAGGTTGACGCGCTCGGTATCGAGGTATTGCTGGTTCACGTACACGCCGCGCCGCTCTTCGCACAGCTGCATGAGGTTGCCAATGTACTCCGTCGGCGTGATGATGTCGGCCTTTACAAACGGCTCGTAGACCGTTTCGATGTCGCCGTAGTGCGGCATGTCTTCCGGATTGTCGACCACCACCCGCTCCATACCCTTGCCGGTGTCCACGTCAACGCGGTACTCCACGTTGGGCACCGTGGTGATGATGTCGAGCCCAAACTCGCGGTCGAGGCGCTCCTGGATAATTTCCATGTGCAGCAGCCCCAAAAAGCCCACCCGAAAGCCAAACCCGAGGGCCGCGCTCGTCTCGGGCACGTACGTCAGCGACGCGTCGTTGAGCTGCAGCTTGTCGAGCGCGCTGCGCAGGTCCTCGAAGTCTTCGGAGTCGGTGGGGTAGACGCCGCTAAACACCATCGGCTTCACCTCCTTAAAGCCCGGGATGGGCGTGGAGGCGCCGTTGTGCGCATGCGTGATGGTATCGCCCACGCGGGTGTCCTGCACATCTTTCACCGACCCGATGATGTAGCCCACGTCGCCCGCCACCAGCCGGTCGACCGGCTTACGCCCCAGGCGCAACACGCCCAGCTCTTCGGCGTCGTAGCGCTTGTGGTTCGACATAAACTCCATGGTGTCGCCCTGTTCGAGGGCGCCGTCCAGGATGCGCGCGTACACCACCGAGCCGCGGTACGCGTCGTAGATGGAGTCGAAAATGAGGGCGCGCAGGGGGGCGTCCGGGTCGCCCGCAGGCGGCGGCACGCGGTCGATGATGAGATCGATCAGTTCGTCGACGCCCGTGCCGGTTTTGGCGCTGATCTTGCGGATGTCTTCGGCCGGCTCGCCCAGCAGCTCCTCCAGCGACATGGCCACTTCATCGGGGCGCGCCACGGGCAGATCCACCTTGTTCAGGACCGGGATGATCTCCAAGTCCTGCTCCATGGCCAGGTAGACGTTCGAGATGGTCTGCGCTTCGATGCCCTGCGCGGCGTCCACCACCAACAGCGCCCCCTCGCAGGCCTTCAGCGCCCGCGACACCTCGTAGGTAAAGTCGACGTGCCCGGGCGTGTCGATCAGGTTCAGCACGTATTCCTCGCCATCAGCGGCCGTGTGGCGCATGCGCACCGCATGGCTCTTGATGGTGATGCCCCGCTCGCGCTCCAGGTCCATGTCGTCGAGCGTCTGCTCCTGCATCTCGCGCTCGGTAATCGTGCCGGTGCGCTCCAGCAGCCGGTCGGCCAGGGTGCTCTTCCCGTGGTCGATGTGGGCGATTATGCAAAAGTTGCGGATGTGCGACTGATCAGGCATAGGCAAGGGCGCGCAAGGCAAACAAACAAAGACGGCGAGACGCGCGGCTAAGCGCTCGATTCTGCGGCCGAGGCATCGTCAAGGAGGGGCGCAGACGACGACGCCCCAGGGCGCGCGGGCATCGCCTCGGGCCGGGGCGTGCCTTCGGCATCGAGCGCAACGGCACGCTGCTGCTGGGCGTACAGGCGGCGGTGGTACGTATGGTGGAACGTAAGCACGCCCACCACGCCCAGCACAATGGCCATGTCCGCCACGTTCCAGATCGGAAAGAGCTCCATGTAGGCTCCGCCAATAAAGGGCACCACTTCCGGAATGAAGCCGCGCCACAGGCTCACGTGGACAAAGTCCACCACGCGGCCCAAAAACAAATCGTTGTAGCCCATGATGACGCCGTAAAAGACACGGTCAATCATGTTGCCAAGGGCGCCGCCCATCACAAAGGCCAGGCTGGCCACGTACGGCGTGTATCCGTTGCGCACGTGCCAGCAGTAGGCCACCAGCAGCGCCGTTGCAATGAGCGCGAGCACCGTGATGGTGCCCGGCGGGCCAAACTGTATCCCAAAAGCCATACCCGGATTTTCGGTGTAGGTGAATTTGAGCCAGTTGCCCAGCAGGGGGATCGACTCGTACTTCACCATAAGCTGCACAACCGCTGCCTTTGTCAGCTGATCGACACACACAACAAGGGCAGAGATCCAAAAAATACGCATGGTACCAACGTAAATCCGAGGCTCGCGGAAGCAACGCGCCCGCGTCTAGCTATCGTTATCGTTTTGCTTCTTGCGGCGCTTCTGTTCTTTCTTTGCTTCAATGGAAATTTCGGTGTGGGGCACCGCTTCGAGCCGCTCTTTTGCAATGGGCTTGCCCGTCACGCGGCAGATGCCGTAGGTGTTGTTCTTGATGCGCTCAAGGGCCCGGTCGAGGTACCCGATGTACTTCTGCTGGCGGGCAATCATCAGGTGCAGCTTTTCGCGCTCCATGGCGTCGGTGCCGGCATCGGCCATATGAAAGCTGTAGGCCGAGTTGTCGTTGGCCTGCTCCTTCGCTTCCTGCACCTGGTCGCGCATGCGCTCAATGTCGTCGCGGGCCGCTTTGCGGCGCTTCAGGATCAGCTCCTTGAAGTGTTCGAGCTCCTCGTCCGAGAACGGCGTTTCCTTGTCGATCTCGTCCTGGGGCGATGCCCCTTCCACGCCTTCAATGGTCGATTCGCTGTGCAGCGGAACCGCGGCGTTCTGACTTTCGAGATGTTCGGGCTGCTTATCGGCCATAATGCAAAGAATACTGCTAGGAAATAATCGCGCAGGGGCGGGGTTACGACGTCACGCGGCGCACGGCGATCGTGAGCTGCTCGTCGCCAATCTCAAACGAGGCCACCGCGTCGCCCGTCGGCTGATTGGACGAAGCCAACTCCAGGGCCAATGTCTCGTTCCGGATGTAGGCGTCGTACGCCGCAATGGCGTCTTGCATGGCGTCGCTGCCGGTGTAGGCCACCTCAATGCGGTCGGTCACCTCGAAGCCCGCTTCTTTGCGGAGGTTCTGGATGCGCTTTACGCTTTCGCGGGCCAGGCCCTCGGTGCGCAACGCGTCGGTGATGGTCGGGTCGAGCGCCACGGTCAGGCCGCCGCGCTGCTCCACGAGCCATCCCTCAATGGCTTCGCTCGTGATCTCCAGGTCCTCGCGGCTCAGCTTCACCTCTTCGCCGTCGATGGTGAGCACGAGGCCACCGGTTTCGATGACATCGGTGATTTCGTCGTCGGTGAGCTGCCGGATGCGCTGGTTCACGGGCTTCATGAGCGACCCCAGGCGCGGCCCGAGGCGGCTAAAGTTCGGCTTGGCCGACCGCTGCACGACCGTGCTCTCGGAGGCGTCGACATATTCGATGGACTTGACGTTCACCTCGTCTTTGATGATCGCCTCGACGTGCGCCACGTCGGCCTGCGCCACCCCGGTGCCCGTCACCACCAGCAGGCGGCCCAGCGGCTGCCGCACGTTGATTTCTTCCTCGTTGCGGAGCGACAGCGCCATCGACGAGATCTCGCGGGCCAGGCCCATGCGGTGCTCCAGGTCTGCATCGCGCGCGGCGGCATCGGCTTCGGGGAAGTACGCCAGGTGCACGCTGTCGGCGGCCGACGCGTCGGCGTCGGTGAGCGCCCGGTACAGCCACTCCCCAAAGAACGGCGCGATGGGCGCCATCAGGTGCGCGGTGGCGCGCAGGCACTCGTACACGGTATGGTACGCGGCGGCTTTGTGCGTGGCGGCGTCGGTGCCGTTTTTCTTTGCGGCCCAAAAGCGGCGGCGCGAGCGGCGCAGGTACCAGTTGGAGAGCTCCTCGACGAACGCCTCCACCGCGCGGGCGGCGTCGGTGGGGTCGTACGCGTCCATCGCGTCTTCCACCGTGGCAATGGTGGTGTGCAGCCGGCTGATGATCCAGCGGTCGAGCTCGGGGCGCGCGTCTAGCGACGGGGCCTCGGCCTGCGGGTCGAAGCCATCAATGTTGGCGTAGGTGGCAAAGAAGCTGTACACGTTCTCCAGCGTGCCAAAAAACTTCCGGCGCAGGTCGCGCAGCCCGCGCAGGCTAAACTTGATGTTTTCCCACGGCGGCGTGTTGCTCATCATGTACCAGCGCACCACATCTGCGCCGTACTCCTCGATGACCTCAAACGGCTCCAGCGTGTTGCCCTTCGACTTCGACATCTTGGCGCCGTCGGCGTCGAGCACCAGGCCATTTACCACCACGTTCTCGTACGCTACGTCGTCCATCACGAGGGCCGCGATGGCGTGCAGCGTGTAAAACCAGCCGCGCGTTTGGTCGACCCCCTCGGCGATGAAGTTCGCCGGGAAGTTGCGCGCGAATGCCTCTTCGTTCTCAAACGGGTAGTGCCATTGCGCAAAGGGCATGGCGCCGGAGTCGAACCACACGTCGATGAGGTCGGGCACGCGGCGGTAGGTGCCGCCCTTGGGCGCGGGCGCCGTCCACTCGTCAACGTACGGGCGGTGCAGGTCGATGGCATCATCGTCGTCGGGCACCTGATCGCCAAACCGCTCGCGCAGCTCCTCGATGGAACCCACGATGAAGTGGTCGTCGGGGTCTTCGTCGTTGACCCAGATGGGCAGCGGGGTGCCCCAGTAGCGGCGGCGGCTGAGGGCCCAGTCGACGTTGTTTTCGAGCCATTCGCCAAAGCGGCCGGTGCCAATGCCGTCGGGCTGCCAGTTGATGGTTTCGTTGAGTTCCACCATCCGGTCTTTCAGCGCCGTCGTCTTGATGAACCAGCTCTCCACCGGGTAGCTCATCAGGGGCGTGCCCTTGCGCCAGTCGAACGGGTAGTTGTGCAGGTACGTCTCGTGCTTGTACAGCAGCCCGCGCTGTTTCAGATCGGTGGTGATGGTTTTGTCGGCGTCCTTAAACCACTCGCCGGATACCAGGGGCGCTTCGTCTGTGAAGCGGCCGTCGAGGTCGACGGGGTTGAACAGCGGCAATCCTATGTCTTTGGCTACGGCATCGTCCTCGGCGCCGTATGCCGGGGCCATGTGCACAATGCCGGTGCCGTCTTCGGTCGATACGATGTCGGCCGGCACCACGTGCCAGGCCTTGGTGCCTTCGGCCGCGGGGCGGTCGGTGAAGTAGTCGAACACCGGATCGTAGGTGTGGCCCACGAGGTCGGCGCCGGTGTAGCGCTCCACGATCTCGTAGTCTTCGTCGATCACGTCGCCCACCAGCGCCTCGGCCAGGACCAAAAACTCGGGGCCCTGGTGCGGGTCGTCGTGGCGGATCTTGACGTAGTCGATGGTTTCGCCCACCGCGAGCGCCGTGTTGGAGATGAGCGTCCAGGGCGTCGTCGTCCAGGCCAGGAAGTACGTATCGTCGTGGCCGTGCACCGGAAAGCGGATGTAGACGCTGGGGTCTTGGGTTTCCTCGTAGCCGAGGCTCACCTCGTGGCTCGACAGCACCGTGTGCGAGCCGGGGCTGTACCACTGCACCTTGTAGCCTTTGTACAGCAGGTCCTGATCGTAGATCTGCTTCAGCAGCCACCAGACCGTCTCCATGTAGTCGGTCTCGAAGGTGACGTACGGATCGTCGAGGTCCACCCAGTAGGCCATCCGTTCGGTGAGCGTGTCCCACCGGTCTTTGTACCGCAGCACGCTCTCGCGGCAGGCGGCGTTGTATTTCTCCAGGCCGTAATCCTCGACGTCTGCGCGGCTTTCGAGGCCCAGCTCCTTTTCCACCTCAATCTCTACCGGCAGCCCGTGGGTATCCCACCCGGCCTTGCGCGCCACCTGATAGCCCTGCATGGTCTTGTAGCGGCAAAACAGGTCTTTGATCGACCGCGCCATGACGTGGTGAATGCCGGGCTGCCCGTTGGCCGTGGGCGGGCCTTCGTAGAACGTGAACGCCGGGGCGTCGGCCCGCGAGGCGACGCTCCGCTCAAAGATGTTATGGTCGGACCACCAGTCCAAAATCTCCTCTTCGAGCGCCGGGAGGTCGAAGTGCTTGACGGTCGTAAACGGGGCCATGAAGCGATGCGTTGGTGAGTCTAACAATGGGTGATGCGCTGCGCCGGGGCGCGTGCGTTGTCGGTACGGCACGTGCCACGCGGTGTTCTTGCGCGGCCGGTACCAGGCGCTGCGGAGGCGGCCCCACGCCCTCGCACGCTGCACCCCACGACAGAAGCGCAGCGGCAGGCGGTTGGGAGGGCGGGCTTGCAGACCGGCACGGCGTGCTGCTACATCGACTCCGGCGCGCTGATGCCCAGCACGGTCAGGCCGTTGGCCAGCACGGTGCGCGTGGCGTGCGCCAGGTGCAGCCGGGCGGTGCCCAGCGCCTCCGCTTCGCCGATGATGTGGCAGTGCCCGTAGAACTGCGAGAACGCGGTAGCGACGTCGCGCAGGTACGTGGCCACGTAGTGCGGCGCGCGCGCTTCGGCCGCCCGCTGAATCACCGTCGGAAAGCGCAACAGCTCCTTGATGAGATCCGTCTCGGCGTCGTGGGTGAGCACCGACAGATCGGGCGCGTCGTCGAGCGACAGCCCCTCGGCAACGGCCTTGTCGAAGATCGAGCAGATGCGTGCATGGGCGTACTGCAAGTAAAACACGGGGTTTTTATCGCTCGCCTCGGCGGCCAGGTCGAGGTCGAAGTCAAGGTGCGTGCTCGCGGCGCGCATCAAGAAGAAGAACCGCGTCACATCGGCGCCTACTTCATCGATGAGCTCGTCGAGGGTGACGTAGTTGGCCCGGCGCGTGCTCATCTTTACCGGCTCGCCGCCGCGCACCAGCGTCACAAACTGATAGAGCAGCACCTCTACGCGGTCGGCATCGTAGCCCAGCACCTCCAGCGCGCTGATGACATCGGGGTACGTGGCGATGTGATCGGCGCCCAGCACGTCGATGATCACATCGAAGCCGCGGTCGAACTTGTCGGCGTGGTACGCAATGTCGGGCGTGCGGTAGGTGGGCTCGCCGGTGCTTTTGATGAGCACCGTGTCGCTGTCTTTCCCAAACCGCGTGGTCTCAAACCAGAGGGCGTCATCGGATTCGTAGGTGTAGCCGGCGGCCTTGAGCCGTTCCACCACGCGCTCCACCCGGTGGTCACTATAGAGCGACCGCTCGTTGAAGAACGTATCCATCGAGATGTTGAGGCGCTCGAGCGTGGCTTCTATCTCGGCAAAGATGACCTCCTCAGCGGCGTCCTGAAACGGGCGCAGGGTATCTTCGTCGAGGAGCGCGTCGCCGTGTTCGTCCTGCAGCGATCGGGCAATGTCGGTGATGTAGTCGCCCAGGTAGCCGTCGTCCGGAAACGTTTCGCCCACCGTAACGACGGTGCCGTCGTCGAGGGTGCGCTGCTCGCGCGCCACGGCGCCCGTCAGTTCTTCGTAGCGCGCCCGCACCGACTGCGCCAGCACGCGCATCTGCCGGCCGGCGTCGTTGTAGTAGTACTCACGGGTCACGTCGTAGCCCGCCCATTGCAGCAGGTTGGCTACGGTGTCGCCCAGCACGGCGTTACGGCCGTGGCCCACCGTGAGCGGACCGGTGGGGTTGGCGCTTACGTACTCAACCAGCGCGCGCTGGCCCTCTCCTTCGTCGCTCCGCCCGAAGGCCGCGCCCGCCGCCAGCAGGTCGGCCAGCTCGTCATACAGGTAGTCCGTCGCAAAGCGAAAGTTGATGAACCCCGGCCCGGCCACTTCCACCGCGGCCACCCGGTGCGGATCGACCGCCGCGCGCAGCCGCTCGGCCAACGTCTCGGCAATAGACCGCGGGTTGTCCTGCAGCACCCCGGCCAGCCGAAGCGCCGTGTTGGTGCTCAGGTCGCCGTGCTCCGGACGCGCCGGGGCCTCCAGTTCGATCTCAAAGTCGTCGGGCACGGCATCGAGCGCATCCAGAACGGTGCGGAGCTGCTGCCGGAGGTAGTCGCGCATGGGTCGCAAGGGTTCGTCGGCGGGGCGAAGGAGAAGTAACCTACCACCCGGCGCGCGCTTCCGAAAGAGGCGCGGGCGACGTTTCGACAGGTTTTCGCGCGGTGCGCCCTATGCGGCGTCGGGCTTGTGCCACACGCACTGCACCGTGGCCGCCGGGCCCTGGTGGTGCGGCCCCTCGTCGAGCGTGGGCGTCGCGTCGCGCAGCACCTGCAGCCCCGCCGGATCGAAGGCGTCGCGCAGCTCCTGGGGGGTGACCATCATCGTGACGTCGGGCGGGCCGCCGCTGTCGTAGCCCTCGGTGATTTGCTCGGGCCGGAACCACTCGGCGACTAGCCAGCCGCCAGGCGCGAGTGCCGCCTGTAGCGTTTCGTAGAAGCGCGGGCGGTCGGGGGCGGGCAGGTGCAAGAACGTGCACACGAGGGCGTCCCACGTCCGCTCGGGGGTCCAGGTCGTCACGTCGGCTTGTATCGTATCCAGCGTCAGGCCGTGCCGCATGGCGAGCGTTTCGGCCTTCACCAGCCCCTCATCGGAATAGTCGAGCGCCGTCACGGCGTGGCCGCGGCGCGCCAGGGCCACCGCGTTGCGCCCTTCCCCGGCGCCCACATCGAGCACCGAGCAGCCGGGCGGCAGCCACGCGTCGGTGGCTTCGGCAATGAACGTGTTGGGCGCGGTGCCATAGACGAACGTGTCGTGGGCGAAGCGGTCGTTCCAAAACTCAGCAGACATGCGGGGGCAATCGGTTGGGGCGAAAAGCGGGCCTCGGGGCATCCCATGCCGCACCCGCGGATCCGTTCCCTGCAACGCCCAGGGGCCTTTGCGCATGGAGCGGGCCGTCAGGCAATCTCCGCAGTGAAGCCCCCGCCGCACACGCTTCAGAACTTGTTGTGATGTTACATCAGACGGTGGAGGAGTTCAAACGTAGCCTAGGCTGTGTTTGAAAAATCAACGTGAGCGCGAGCCCGAGGGGGAAGCCGAAGCTGCACGGCGTTCGAAGCAGCTGTAGCGGGCCTACCGCGATGCAGAACAACGCAGCAGCAGCGGCTCTCCAACCGGGCGCAGTCCGCGAGGTGTTTTTAAACACAGCCTACAACAGGTTCTCAGCCCGCCGGGAACCAGTCGCCCGACAGCTCGGCCTCGTAGATGCGTGAGGGCTCAGTTGCATCATCGGCGTCAATGACGAACGCGATGCGATGGGGCTGATCGGGAAGCACCGTGATACCCTCAATCTTTCCCTCGAAGGCCGTGCCGTCTTCGTCGATGAGCTCCGCCCACCGCGCCTGTTCGTCATCAGATCCGTCAATGATCCCGAGCACCGAGCCGGTCACTTCGCCGGTCGTCCCGCGCTCGGCCGACGCCGAGAAGAGCGCCCGCCCGTCGCCCAGCCATTCGGCGTCCGAAAACGTAAGCCGCACGCCGTGCAGTTCGCCAATGTCGTAGTGGATGACCCGCGACGGCGTGGGCGGGGCGGCGTCCTCCGGGTCCTGGATGTGCGCGCGCAGGGCCTTCCACGAAACGTCGGCGGTGGCATCGATGGCCGGAAATTCGTCGGTGGGGTCGGCATTGCCGCGCTGGTAGAGGCGCAGCGTATCGTCGTCCACAAACACCGCCCCTTCGATGTTCAGGCCCGCGCCGGCAAAGTGCTCCGCCTCACGCAGCGTGGCATAGAACGCAGGCGCGTGGTGCAGGTACGTCTGCGGCCGATCGCCGTCCGTCCGCCAATCCACAAGCACCACCCATTCGCGCTTTTCGTTGGAGCCCGAGCCAAACGCAATCAGAAGCCGGTTGTCGGTGCCGGGCACCGCCACGCAGGCCTCCAGATCGAGCTTGTTGTGGCCGGTTCCTTTGTCGTAGTCGTGCGCGCGGCGGCCATCGGGCGCCGGCGGCAGCGGCACGCTCGTCACGGCATGCGAGGACGGGTCCACGAGGCCCAAAAAGTTAGCATCGTCCTGCACAAGTGCCATCCGATCAATCAGGTACACCAGCCCCGAGGCGGCGCGCACATGGGCCGGCCGGTCGTCGACCGTGTCGTCGGGGTCGTCGGCGTACACGAGCGGCGTGGAGCGCACGATGTGGCACGCGAGCGCCGGGTCATGCGTCATGGAACGGCGGGCAATGGACTGGCTCATGGCGGATCGTTGCGGCAATGGGCAGAACGGTTGCCCACATGGTCGGGGACGCGCTGCCAAGATGTCAAACCCTTCTGCCAGAAATAACGCTGCCCTGACAGCCGGCGCTTCTGCCACCTTGTCCGATGCCTCACGCACAGGGCCCGTATGACGTGCAGCGGCCCGTCTTTTCTCCATTAATTGTGGAGAAAAAGTGAACGAGCACGTCGGCGCCTAGGCCGGCACACGGTTTGATGAGCGGCGCGGTAGAAGCGCGTTGTATGAAGCGCTTCCCTTTTCTTACGATTCTTTGGTTTAACAACCTGATATTCTTATGGCTACGTTTACCCCATTGTCCGATCGCGTTGCCGTGCGCCCCGAGCCCGCGGAGGAGCAAACCGAAAGCGGACTCTACATCCCCGACACGGCCAAAGAGAAGCCGCAAAAGGGCACCGTGGTCTCGGTAGGCCCTGGCAAGGTTGAAAACGGGCAGCGCATCGAGATGTCCGTGCAAGCGGGCGATCACGTGCTGTACGGCAAGTATGCCGGCACCGAAGTGACGCTTGACGGCGACGAGCTGCTCATCATGAAAGAGTCCGACCTGCTTGGTCGCATTGACGATTAGCTCCTGTTTCTACCACATATAACGACACGACTGACCCATGGCGAAGCAACTTGTATTTGATGCTGCGGCCCGCGAGGCGCTCAAGCGGGGCGTCGATACGCTGGCCAATGCTGTAAAAGTGACCCTCGGCCCGAAAGGCCGCAACGTCATCCTCGAAAAGTCCTTCGGCGCGCCCACCGTCACCAAAGACGGCGTGACCGTTGCCAAAGAGATTGAGCTGGAGAATCGGCTCGAAAACGTCGGCGCCCAGATGGTGAAGGAGGTCGCCTCGAAGACCTCCGATGTGGCCGGCGACGGCACCACCACCGCCACGGTGCTCGCCCAGGCCATCATCAACCAGGGCCTGAAGAGCGTCACCGCCGGCGCCAACCCCATGGACATCAAGCGTGGCATCGACCACGCCGTGGAGGCCATTGTGGCTGACCTCCACAACCAGAGCAACAACGTGGAGGGCAAGAAGGAAATTGCCCAGGTGGCCACGATCTCGGCCAACAACGACCGCACGATTGGCGACCTGATCGCCGACGCGTTCGACCGCGTGGGTAAGGACGGCGTTATCACCGTAGAGGAGGCCAAAGGGCTGGAGACCCACCTCGACGTCGTGGAGGGCATGCAGTTCGACCGCGGCTACCTCTCGCCGTACTTCGTCACGAACAATGATGAAATGACGGTTGAGCTTGAGGACGCGCGCCTCTTGATCTTCGACGAGAAGATCAGCGCGATGAAGGACCTGCTGCCCATCCTGGAGAAGGTGGCCCAGCAGAGCCAGCCGCTGCTCATCATTGCGGAAAACATTGAGGGCGAGGCGCTGGCCACGCTCGTGGTGAACAAGCTGCGCGGCACGCTCAAGGTCGCGGCCGTGAAGGCCCCCGGCTTTGGCGACCGTCGCAAGGCCATGCTCGAAGACATCGCCGTGCTCACCGGCGGCACCGTCATCAGCGAGGAGAAGGGCTACCGCCTGGAGAACGCGACGCTCGATCAGTTGGGCACCGCCCAGCGCGTCATCATCGACAAAGATGCGACGACGATCGTAGACGGCGCCGGCGCGCAAGACCAGATCAAGGCGCGCGTCAACCAGATCCGTCAGCAGATCGAAAACTCCACGAGCGACTACGACCGCGAGAAGCTCGAAGAGCGCGTCGCGAAGCTCGCCGGCGGCGTTGCCGTGCTGAAGGTTGGCGCGGCCACCGAGCCGGAGATGAAGGAGAAGAAGGCGCGCGTGGAAGACGCCCTGCACGCCACGCGGGCCGCGGTGGCCGAAGGCGTGCTGCCGGGCGGCGGCGTGGCCTACCTGCGGGCGCTGCACACGCTCGACGACCTCTCGGTGGAGAACGAAGACCAGGAGATCGGCATCAGCATCATTCGCCGGGCGCTCGAAGAGCCGCTGCGCCAGATTGCCTCAAACGCCGGGCTGGAAGGCTCGATTGTGGTGCAGAAGGTGAAGGACGGCGAGGGCGACTTCGGCTTCAACGCGCGGACGGAGACGTACGGCGCGCTGCTGGAGGAAGGCGTGCTCGACCCGACGAAGGTCACGCGCTCCGCGCTTGAGAATGCCTCGTCGATCGCGGGCCTTCTCCTTACCACCGAAACCATCATCGCGCAACGTCCGGAGCCCGCGAAGAACAACAGCGGCAACGACATGCCCGACATGGGCGACATGGGCGACATGGACTTCTAACGGCTCGGTCGCTCGGGTCGATGTACCAAGCGGGGGCGCCCCAACGGGCGGCCTCGCTTTTTTGTGGGCGGCGGTCGGGCGTTCCGCTCGCGCCGGTGCGGGATCTGTTGCGGCGCCGCGGGTTATGGTTCATCCGCGTCTTTCCTGCCCATACCCGCCCGCTGTGATGCGCCTCTTTGTTGCGCTGGACCTTCCCGGGACGCTGCGCACCGCCGCGGCCGCCCACCGCCATCCGGACGCCGTGCCCGGCCGCTGGGTCGACCCGGCGCAGTACCACGTCACCCTCGCATTTATCGGCGCGGCCACCGACGATGAGCGGGCCGCGTACGGGGAGGCGCTCGCCCAGATCGGCGCCCCGCCGGCCCGCCTGGTGCCGTACGGCCTCGATGCGCTCCCCTCCCGTCGCGCGCCGCGGGTGCTCACCGTGGGCTTGGAGCGCACCGAATCGCTGGTCGCCGTGCACACAGCCGTCACCGACGCCCTGGCCGCATGCGGCGTCTCGCCCGACGACCGCCCCTTTCGTCCGCATATCACGCTGGCGCGCCTCAACGATCCCGACGCCCGCGCCGTGCACCGCTTCATCCGCGCCCAGGCCGCCGCCTGGCCCGCGGCCACCGTCTCGGCCCTCACGCTATACCGAAGCACCCGAACCGCCGACGGCGCCCGCTACGACGCCGTTACTACGCATCCGCTGGGCCCGTAGCGCCACGAAACAGACCGCGCCCCGCGGCGTGCAGCCCCGCAACTGCCCCTCACCAACCCGCCTGCCCATGGCCACCGACGCCCTGCACCACGCCACCTTTCTCGGTCCCAAAGGCGAAAACGCCGACGAGCTGGAGCGCCTGCTGCTGGAGGTATTGCGCGACCATGTATTTTGGCGGCGCAACTTTCACCCCAGCGACCCGCGCCTGATCGGCGAACGCGAAAAACGCTCGGCGGCCTACAACGAGCAGATGGCCCACCTGCGCGACCGCCTCTTCCAGATCTTGGCCGAGCTGAAGCGCGCCGCGCCCATCTACTCGCCCCGCCAGGCCGCGCACATCGTCAGCGACCCCTCGCTGCCCGCCCTGATCGGCTATTTTGCCGGGATGCTGTACAACCAGAACAACGTGGTGGCGGAGGTATCCCCCGAGACGGTGCGCGAGGAGCAAGCCTACATGGCCGCCCTGGCGCGGATGGTGAACTACCCAACGTTTGTGCCGCAGACGCTCCCCGACGACGCGCGCGCCGAGCGTACCCCCTTCAGCTGGGGCCACCTGTGCAGCGGCGGCACCACCGCCAACCTGGAGGCCCTGTGGATTGCCCGCAACATCCGGCTGTATCCGCTGGCCGTGCGTCTTCTGGCGGCCACCGACGACCGCTTCGCTGCGATGGGCCGCCTGTCGGTAGCAACCGCTGCGGGCGATACCGCCCCGCTCGACGCGCTCTCCACCTTTGCCCTGTCGAACCTCCCCATCGACACCATCACCGACCTGCACCTGCGCATCACCGCCCGCCTCGATGCGGCCGCCCCCACGCGCCGCACGGCCTTTGAGGAGGCGCTGCCCAACGTGCGCAAGGCCGGCCTGGCCGGTTTTCTGCTGCGCTACAACGAAGCCTTCCCCAAAGACCCCGCCCGCCTGCCCATCGTCCTCATCTCGCAGGCCGCGCATTACTGCTGGGAGAAAAACATGGACCTGATCGGCCTCGGTGCCGATGCCCTGCACACCGTGCCGGTGGATCAGCGCATCCGCCTCGACACCGACGCGCTCGCCGAGCGCCTGCACACGTGCGTCCGCGAGCGGCAGCCCGTGCTCGGCGTCGTCTCCATCTGCGGCACCACCGAGGAAGGCGCCATCGACCCGATGCACACCGTGCACGCCGTCCGCTCGGCCCTGGCCGCCGAGGGCCTCACCTTCTGGCACCACGCCGACGCGGCCTTTGGGGGCTTCTTTGCCGCGATGCTGCCCAAAACCGACACCGGCGCGTTTGTGGCGCCGGACGATCTTCCGGCCGACCTGGCCGGTCCCGAGGGGCTGCTCCGCACCGACAATGCCGCGGCCCTAGCCGGCCTGTCGACCACCGACTCCCTCACCATCGACCCGCACAAGTTTGGCTACGTGCCCTACCCGAGCGGGGCGGTGCTCTTTCGGGACTACCACGTGCGCGAAGCCATTGCCTACGCGGCGCCCTACCTGCACGACGACCCCACGGCCGGCTTTGATGGCTTCTTGGGGCAGTGGACGCTTGAGGGCTCGCGGCCCGGCGCGGCGGCGGTGAGCTGCTACCTCTCGCAAGAGCTGGTGCCGCTCACGCCCGCGGGCCACGGACGCATGCTGCGCGCCTGCATCGCCACCAACCAGCGCGTGCACGACGCACTCACGCAGCGCTTCGCCGACAGCTCGATCCGGCTGGTCCCGTTCCATCCCCCCGAAACAGTGGCCTTCTGCTTCCTGCTGATCCCAGCCTCCTGCCGGAGCATGGACGCCCTCAACGCCTACAGCCAGCGCATCTGGCAACGCATGACCGTCGACGGGCGGGAAGACATCAACCAGTACGACCTGTTGATCTCTAAGACGGAAGTCGATGCCGCGGCCTACGATCATGTGCTGGCCGACCGGCTCCCCGCGCCGCTCCTGCACGACGCCCGCGCCACCGCGCCGTCGCTTCAGCTGCTCCGCACCTGCCTGATGAACCCCTTCCAGGCCGATTGGAACGCCGCCGACCCGCCGTTTGCCACCCGCGTGGCCGATTACATCTACACGATCGCCCACGATGTGGCACCGTAAGGCGCGGCCGATCGCCACTAAAGAATCGTAGAGACATCCACGCCAGCGCGTGGCACTTGCAAGAGAACGCACCACTCAACATCTTGTATAAGCTGCCGGAATGACAGAAGGCGAGCTTGCATTCGCAGATGTTCTTTGATATACTGGGATCGAAACACCTGTGCCGTGACATATCGGCGCAGGGATGACCCCGCACACGCGGGGATAGACCTTCCGGGCGACGGATCGGCCTGCGGCGCTCCGTGATGACCCCGCACACGCGGGGATAGACCGGTAACGAACAAGTAGAGGGACAGTCATGGCAGGATGACCCCGCACACGCGGGGATAGACCCTGCCGCCGAAACCGCCGCAGGCTTGACGTTGGGATGACCCCGCACACGCGGGGATAGACCGCCGTCCACCGTCGTGGACAGGTTCGCAAAAACGATGACCCCGCACACGCGGGGATAGACCGCGACATGACGGAGTTTTCCCTTGTCGGCGTGCGATGACCCCGCACACGCGGGGATAGACCTCGAAGCTGGCGCCGACCTTTTCGCGCGGCTGCGATGACCCCGCACACGCGGGGATAGACCGCTCAGTCACCACCCTCGCCCCCGCTTGGACACGATGACCCCGCACACGCGGGGATAGACCCTGGGCCAGTGAGCCCAAGAAGAAGCGCCGCCTGATGACCCCGCACACGCGGGGATAGACCGACGTTCGGCGTTTGTGTGTAATTGGGTGGTGCGATGACCCCGCACACGCGGGGATAGACCTCGCACGCCGGACGAATCCGTAACGATAGACCCGATGACCCCGCACACGCGGGGATAGACCGAAGATCGTGCAGCGACCCGAGGACGTAAGCGGGATGACCCCGCACACGCGGGGATAGACCGTGCATCGACGAAGAAGCGAAGTCTTTTTGTGTGATGACCCCGCACACGCGGGGATAGACCGCGGCTCACCTCGTCGCCCAGCACCTCCGTGATGATGACCCCGCACACGCGGGGATAGACCCATGATTTTGTTTGAGCTTCGAGACATGCAGGCGATGACCCCGCACACGCGGGGATAGACCGATGGCGAAGTTGACCTGTGGGCCGAAGAAAATGATGACCCCGCACACGCGGGGATAGACCCGAGTACACGAACAAGCGCCGCAACCGGCACACGATGACCCCGCACACGCGGGGATAGACCGTAGATGTACGCCACCACGCGCTCAGCCGTCGCGATGACCCCGCACACGCGGGGATAGACCGTCCATGGGTTTTGGCGGTTTAGAGAAAAAAAAGATGACCCCGCACACGCGGGGATAGACCGCAGCGCCGGCAGCACGCGCGTACCTCTTCGACGATGACCCCGCACACGCGGGGATAGACCGTCCATGGGTTTTGGCGGTTTAGAGAAAAAAAAGATGACCCCGCACACGCGGGGATAGACCGAAAGCGCAGGCGAAGTCCGTCACTAAAGAGACGATGGCCCCAATAGACCGTGCATGAGCGCCGCGTAGGGCTTGTTGTTACTCACGCCGGCCTCCGCCTCGCGTCTCAGGTTGTCCCCTACGCCCTCAAGCATCACCTCGGCCAGGTCCCGCATCAGCGGGCTGGTACGCTCCAGCCGATCGGTCAGCCGCCGCAACCGCCTCGTCGTGCTACCCAAGTGGGTCGGTATTAGACTCCCGTTCATCGGAGACCGCTCGTCCTCTAAAAAGTTTTTGCAATCCTTCAGGCCCAAACTCTTCCACGTCCGGTTTCAAGCGTTTGGTGCCGCGTCTAATATTCCGGTATCGGGGTATGGGTAGCCCCCGACCTGAAGGGTGAGGGCTTGCACCAGCCCTCTTTTTTGCTCTGGGCCAAAGCGGTTGCACTGTTTGCCACGACCTGCCATGCGCTTTAGATGTGGAACCGGAACTCCCAAATTGAATTTGCTCTTCATAATCGCATCATTTAGGCTTCTTATCGAGAACCCTGTACGTTGCATATTAAGACAAAGACGAGGTTTATCATGCGTCGACGTCTGTGTTACCTTCCCTTAGTGCTCATGCTTCTGCTCGCCGGCTGCGATGCTACTGGCGAGAAGGCATCGACCGGCCCCTTTTCGTTTGAAGCCACCGTTCAGTTCGTACAAGTAGAGGGCGGCGTATGGGTTTTAGAATCGGATGACGGTACAACCTACCGTCCAACCAACTTGCCATCCGCGTTTCAAGAAGAAGGGCTCCGCGTTAGTGGCCGCGCCGACCAATTGGAAAACGCCGCTGATATTTACATGGTAGGGCCCATTGTGCGGATTTTAGACATACGCCGGGAATAGGCAACGCCTTACGCGGTCTGTAGCAGTTGCTCGTAAAAGTCAACCGTCTGCCGGGCAATGGCGCGCCAGCTGAAGGTGGCCTCCACCCGTGCGCGGGCCGCGCGGGCCATCGCAGCGCGCTGCTCCGGATCGGCCATGAGTCCGTTGACGGCCGCCGCCAGGTCCTGCGCAAACGCCGCCGGATCGTCGGGCGCAAACGTCTCGGGGGTCGAGGATTCGCACGGCACCAGCACGCCGGTCGTGCCGTCTACCACCACCTCGGGGATGCCGCCCACCGCCGACGCCACCACCGGCGTCTCGCACGCCATCGCCTCCAGGTTGATGATGCCAAACGGCTCGTAGACCGACGGGCACACAAACACGGCCGCGTGGCTGTACAGCGCAATCACGTCGTCCTTGGACAGCATCTCGTCGATCCACACAATGCGGTTGGGCGTCTCGGTCCGTGCCCGCTCAACGCGCGCGGTCATCTCCGCGCCAATGGCTTCGGTATCGGGCGCGCCCGCGCACAGCACCACCTGCACGTCGTCGTTCATGTGATGGATCGCCTCCACCAGGTGCAGGATGCCTTTCTGCCGCGTGATGCGCCCCACAAACAGCACGTACGGCTGCGCAGGGTCTACCCCATGCGCGCGCAGCACCGCCTCGTTTGTGGTGGGCCGGTACTGCGCAATGTCGATGCCGTTGTAAATCGTTTGCACGGTGGCCGCCGAGACGTCGTACAAGGCTTGCACGTCGTCTTTCATCGCGCTCGACACGGCAATCACGCCGTCGGCGTTCTCATAAGCCGTGCGCTCCACCCAGCGGCTGCCGTGGTATGCCGTGCCCAGTTGCTCTTCTTTCCACGGACGATGCGGCTCTAGCGAATGCGTGGTGAGCACCAGCTTGCCACCGGTCAGCTGCTTCGCCAGGCACCCGGCCAAATGCGCGTACCACGTGTGCCCGTGCACAATATCGGCCGCGGCAATCGATCCCGCCATAACCACATCGCGGCCCATCGTATCGAAAAATTTCTTGTGGCGCGCTTCCTGATGCGGCAGCGGCGCCGGCGGCTGTACCCCCCGCACGTGCACATTGCCCGCGTCGACCTCCTGATCGCCAAAACACAACACGGTAATGTCGTGGGCACCGTCATCGAGCGCAGCCATCTCGCGCGTCAAATACTCCACGTGCACCCCTGCGCCGCCGTACACGTTGGGCGGGTACTCGTTGGTTAACAGAACAATTTTCATCGCTTAGGGGAAATTGGGTGAGGGCCAACAGAACAGTCCGCACGGGGGGAGCCAACGAGCGCTTAAATGATCGTGTCGTCGGGGATGACGGTGTTTTTGGGAATGACCACGATACCATCGCGGATGTAGTGCGTGTCTTCCTCGGCCTCCTGAATGTTGTCGCGGTTTTTGATGATGCACCGCTTGCCGATGGACACGTTCTTGTCGATGATGGCGCCCTCTACGTACGACTCGGCGCCAATGCCCGGCTGATCGGGGCCCTCCATGTAACCGCGGCGCTCGCGCGTGTCCCACCGGAAGTGATCGGCCCCCATCATCACGGTGTTCTTGAGGGTGGTGCTGGGGCCAATGTACGACCGGATACCCACCACCGAGTGCGAGATCTGCGCATTCACCACCAGGCTCCCCTCCGCAATGAGCGACTCCTGCACGTACGAGCTTTGCACCTTCGCCGGCGGCAGGATGCGCGCGTTGGTGTACAGCGGCCGCTCGGTATTGTAGAGGCTAAACGGCGGCTCCGGCTCTGTAAGCATCAGGTTGGCGCGGTAGAACGAGTCGATCGTCCCGATGTCGCTCCAGTAATCCGTAAACGGATAGCTAACCACCTTCAACTCGTCGATGGCCTTCGGGATGATCTGCTTCCCGAAGTCGTGCGCATCGGGATCGGCGTCGAGCAGGTCGCGCAGCACCGTCCGATCAAAGATGTAGATGCCCATCGACGCCAGATACACGCGGCCCTCGGCTTCGAGCGCTTCGGTTACCGGACTCTCTTTGCCGTCGAGCTGATCCTGCGGCGGCTTCTCATGAAACTCGGTGATGACGTGGTCGGCATCGGTCTTCAAGATGCCAAACGCCGAAGCCTTGTCGGCCGTCACCGGGATGGTGGCAATGGTCACGTCGGCGCCGCACGCCTCGTGGTGGTCCAGCATCTTCTGGTAATCCATCGAGTAGAGCTGATCGCCGGACAAGATCAGCACCTTCTCGTGGCGATAGCCCTCGATGTGCGAAAAGCTGCGGCGCACCGCATCGGCGGTTCCCTGAAACCAGTCGTTGGACGAGGGTGTCTGCTCGGCGGCCAGCACCGTGACAAACCCGTTGTTGAACCGGTCGAACCGGTAGGTTTGCATGAGGTGGCGGTTGAGGCTTGCCGAGTTGAACTGCGTAAGCACAAAGATGCGCGTGATGTCCGAGTTGATGCTGTTGGACACCGGCACGTCGATCAGGCGGTAGCGGCCCGCGAGTGGCACGGCGGGCTTGGCGCGCAGCTTGGTGAGCGGGAACAGGCGCGTCCCGGCGCCGCCGCCCAAAATGATGGTGAGGATATCAGAGTTCATAAGCGGGAGAGCGGGCTTCGATGGAGGAGGAGCGCACGGACCGTGGCTACAAGAAAGCGATTGCCCCGCGCTGATGCAACCTTTTTTCTGCCGCCCCCGGTATGCCGCTCCAAGCACCACGCCCCAACACAAACGCCCCAACCGACGCATGGACTGCGCGGGGTGGGGCGTATGCGATGGGTGCTGCAGGCTGCCCCGGTAGGGCACGCGGCCAACACGCGGAGCGTTTTAAGAGCGGATCTCAGGTGAGGGCATCTTCGGTGAGCACCTCGCCGCCATCCGTCTGCTCAACGCGAAAGGCGTTGGGGGCCACGTCGGCATCGGCCACGAGATGCACCCGCACCATGTGATCCATGAACCACTGCGTGGGCCAGCTGGGCACCGGCTTGGTGAGGTAGGCCGCGGTAAACGGATGCACCCGCACGGTGATGGTGCGGTGGGCGTCTTTGTGGTCGGCCACCCACGCGCTGATGCGATCGACCAGGGCATCGGGGGCAAACGGCTGCACGTTGGCAGGGGCCTGCGTCATGGCCGGCGTCGAGTCGCGGGCTTCGGGCGGGGCGCCGTCGCTTGAGGGAACGGCCTCGGGCGCATCGCCGGACTGCCGGGCCTTTTCGGCGTCGGCGCGGGCTGCTTCGGCCTCCTTACGGAGCTGCTCCACCTGAAAGCGGAGGCGCTGCGCCTCGCGCTTCGGCTCGCGGGCCTCGTCGCGGGCTTCCTCAAGGGCCTTCTGCAAATCCGCGACCTTCGCCTCCAGCTTTTTGGCCTTCTGCTCAAACCGGTCGGCCGCGCGGCGGTGGCGCTCAAGGGCCGCTTGGTCGCCGCCCTCCTCATCACTCGCCGACGCACCGCCGCCCGATGCCGAAGAGAACGTGGTGGTGATGCTTGGCCGCAGGCGCTGCCGCGTAATTTCCACCAAGCCAAAGTCGCTCATGGGCAGGAGCTTCGTGATGGCCCGGTCTTCCTTGAAGCACGTCTTCAGCTCATCGTAGATTTTCTTGCGGTCCTTCTCGTCGTACATGTCGATGAAGTCGACGACAATGATGCCGCCCAGGTCGCGCAGCCGGATTTGGTGCGCCACCACGCGGGCTGCTTCCAGGTTCACCTTCAGCGAGTTTTCGGCCTGCGACAGCCCGCGCCCGGACCGGCCCGAGTTCACGTCGATCACGTGCATCGCCTCCGTCCGCTCGATGAAGAGGTAGCCGCCCGAGGGCAGCTCCACGCGGTCGCGAAAGGCGCGGTCGGCCCCTCGCTGGATGCCCGCTGCTTCGAAAACCGGGGCGTTGCTGTCGTGCAGCTCCACCCGGTCGACCATCGACGGCGCCACGGCCCGCACGTAGCTGCGGATGCTGTGGAAGAGGGCCTTGTGGTCGACGAGGATCCGGTCGTACTCTTCCGAGAACTGATCGCGGATGATGGACGACGCCATGTCGACATCTTCGTGCACCAGCAGCGGCGGCTGCGGGTCGCCGGCAAGGCGCTTTTCTACGCGGCGCCAGCGCTCGCGCAGCAGCTTCAGGTCTTTGTCGAGCGACTTTGCATCGCGGCCCTCGGCCACCGTGCGCACAATCACGCCAAACCCTTCGGGCACCAGGCTGCCGGCCAGGGCCTTCAGGCGGCGGCGCTCTTTGTTGTCGTCAATTTTGCGCGAGATGGCTACATAGTTTTGCAGCGGCACCAGCACCAAAAAGCGGCCCGCGAGCGACAGGTCGGTGGTGATGCGGCTGCCCTTGTTGGCGATGGGCTCTTTGGTTACTTGCACGAGCAACGACTGCCCGTGGCGCAGCTTCGACGACGGCGGGTCGCCCTTCTTCATGTCCCCATCTTCGGGCAAATCAACCACCTGCACCTGTGGCTCATTCTGCTGCAAAAACTGCAGCTGGTACGGCACATTTTCCGAGAGATCTGAAAAGTGCAGGAACGCATCCTGCTCCTGACCGATGTCGACGAACGCCGCTTGGATGCTGGGCATCACCTTGCGGATGCGGCCCAGATAGATGTTACCAATGGTGCGCTTGTGATCCGCGTTTTCGATGTACAGCTCGGCGAGCGTGTCGTCCTCGACGATCGCAATGCGGGTTTGCTCATTGGCAACGTTGACAACAATTTCTTTTGACATATGCGGTTGAAGAGCCAGCGCAATCCGTTCGATGGTGCAGGTCCCTGTAAACGATCATCCGCCGTGGTTTTTTATGGGAAGGTGAATGACGCGTTGAGCTTTCGGGCGATGTACGGGCATCATTACGCGCAACGAAACTCGATGGGTAAACACAAACAGTAGGAAGCGGAATGATGCGAGCTGCCGTGCAGCTCTGCGGGAACGATCCGAAACCGGACGCTCGCTCTATTTTGTGAACAAAAACGATTCAATGGATGAAGGGCCGGGGGTCCGTCGGTGGCCCGGGTCGCTGAGGCGCCCCCTCGGCGCGCACGCGGCCCCCGAGCGAATCGGGCGCCCTGTGCACAGGAGGAATCCGCTTGAAGGGGCAAGCGGATGGAGCGCAACAGCGCATGTATGGCATTACAACGTAAGGTATCTCCGAATTGCACCAAATGATCCCAATCTCCTGTGCCCGGCGTTGCCGGCAGCTTGCGGTATCGACAGGCGCCCACGGCCTGCCCCAGGAGGCGCATGGACACGCGCGGCCCGCGGGTGGGGGCGCAGCCGTTTACCCCCCAGCAGACCGCTTTAATAGAAATTCTTGCATATCCCGCTACGCTTGTGCATATCATGGATGTATTTGCCGATACAGACCGGCAGCCCACACGATAACGCACAGGCTGTTTTAGGCGGCACGTGGCTGAAAGGGCTTTCAGGCACGCACACGGGCGCTTCGCGGCTGGCGCGGTACATTGGAAGGATCGCACACCCACGCACGCCGTACGCTCCACGCGATGCTTGCGCAGACGGCCGGTTCGCACGGTTTCGTGCAGCACGCATGGTGCTATAGCCGCAGGGCCGCCGGCGCCACTGGCGCGACACCGCATTGATTTTCCAACAGACATCCGCGACATCTCATCATGGCTGACCAATCCGATACGCCCATTAAGGCCCGAGGTCTTGAGGGGGTCATTGCTCTCGAGTCTGAACTTTCCTCCATCGACGGCCAGCAAGGCGAGCTGGTCTATCGCGGCTACAACATCAACGACTTGGCGGCAAACGCCTCGTTCGAGGAGGTTGTGTACCTGCTGTGGAACGGCGAATTGCCAACCGAGGCGCAGCTCGACACGCTCACCGAACGCTTGCAGAGCGAACGCGCCCTGCCGGCCCCGGTGCTCGACCTCCTCCGCGCCACGCCCGACACCGCCCACCCCATGGCCGTTGTGCGCACGGCCGTATCGGCCCTTGGCCTGTACGACGACGAGGCCGACACCGCCACGCCCGAGGCCAACCGCCGCAAGGCCAGCCGCCTGCTCGCCCAAATTCCGACCATCATTGCGGCGTTCTCGCGCATCCGCTCGGGCCACGAACCGGTGGAACCGCTCGACACCCACTCGACGGCCTACAACTTTCTCTACATGCTGAACGGCGAGGCCCCGGGCGAGGCCGCCGAGCGCACCTTCGACGTGTGCCTCGTGCTGCATGCCGACCACGGCCTGAACGCCTCCACGTTCACCAGCCGCGTCATCGGCTCTACGCTCTCGGACATGTACTCGGCCGTCACGGGCGCCATCGGCGCGCTGAAAGGCCCGCTGCACGGCGGTGCCAACCGCGAGGTCATGCGCATGCTGCTCGACATCGACGAACAAGGCGCCGACCCGGCGGACTACGTGAGAGAGCGCCTGGCCAATAAGGAGCGCATCATGGGCTTCGGCCACCGCGTCTACAAGACGATGGACCCGCGGGCCGCGATTTTGCGCGACCTGGTGAAAGACCTGAGCGAGGAGCGCGATGCCCGCAAGTGGTACGACTACAGCATGGCCATCCTCAACACCATGAAGGAGGAGAAGGGGATGGACCCCAACGTGGACTTCTTCAGCGCCTCCACGTACTACATGATGGGCCTCGACCCCGACCTCTTCACGCCCATCTTTGCCCTCAGCCGTACCACCGGCTGGACGGCCCACCTGCTGGAGCAGTGGAGCGACAACCGCCTCATCCGTCCGCGGGCCGAGTACGTGGGCGCCACCGGCAAGTCCGTAACGCCGATTAGCGAACGCTAACCCGCAGCACCCGGGGCTCGCCAAACGGGCCCCGGTTTTCACTTTTCCCCGAAACCTTTGCGCGGTCTGCATCATTCGGATTTGTGGTGCCTGCCCTACGCAGTGCCCCCCTTCTCCGCGCCCGAAGCAACCTACTTTCCTATGGCTGTCGACACGTTAGAGCGCCCGGCCCCCGCGGCCGCCGAAAAGAGTGGCCGTTTTCAGCGGTATCGTATCCGCACCGGCATGTTTGCCTGGATGGCCCATCGCCTCAGCGGCGTGGCCCTCGTGGTGTACCTCGTCATCCACATCTGGGGGCTGAAGGCGCTGACCAACGAGGCGACCTTCAACGAACTGATTGCCAGTTATCACGCGCCCATCTTTAAAGTCGGCGAGTTTCTGCTGCTTGCCGCCGTGGTGTACCACGCCATGAACGGGCTGCGCATCGTGCTGATTGACTTTATGGGATGGAGCCCCAACCAGAAGCGATTGTTTTGGACGCTTGGCGCTGTGGCGCTCATCCTGATTGCCGTGGGCGGCTATCCCTCGATCTACGCGCTGGTGCAATACTTTGGCGGATAACTTCCCGCTTGCTCTGCCCGCCTTCCGACTGTTTTCTGCCTGATTGCTTATGTCTACGCGACGCGCTTCGAAATCGAACGCCATCAACTGGTTTTTGCACCGGATTACCGGCACGCTGCTGGTCTTCCTCCTGATTACCCACTTTTGGGTGCAGCACTACGACCACACGTCCGCCTCGGTAACCACCGAGGTGGTCGTCCAGAACAGCACGGGCGACGTTGAACTGCCCACGTACCCCAAGGAGGCGCAGGCGGCCGTTCAGCAGCTTACGGTAGACCCCGGCACAACGGAAGCGGCCGTAACGCCGTACGACGTGGTGATGCGCCGCCTGGCCGATCCGGTGTATGCGGTGCTGTGGAAGGGGTTTAACATTCTGTTTCTGATTGTGGCCCTGCACCACGGGTTTTATGGACTGAACAACGTCCTTACCGATTACATCCGCAATCCCCTGGGGCGCGTTACAGCGCGCATCTTTTCATGGGGGCTGGCGCTGGTCTTGCTTGTGATTGGCATGTACTCGGTCATCACGGCCGGCTGGCCGTCGCCGCTGTAGCCTCCGCCTGCCGCCCCTTGCTTGCAACTGCACGCGAATCTTCAACCTGTTATGCAATTTTCTCACGACGTAGTAATTGTCGGCGCCGGTGGCTCTGGCCTTATGTCCGCCCTGTATGCAAAAGAAGGCGGGGCCGATGTGGCCGTGGTTTCGAAGCTGCACCCGTTGCGCTCGCACACGGGCGCGGCGCAGGGCGGCATCAGCGCGGCCCTCGGCAACGAAGAAGAAGATCACTGGCTCTGGCACGCGTTTGACACGGTGAAGGGCAGCGATTACCTGGGCGACCAGGACGCCATTGAGGCCCTGTGCAAGGACGCGCCCCGCACCATTGTGGAGCTTGAGCACTACGGGGTGCCCTTTAGCCGCAACAAACAAGGGAAGATCTCGCAGCGTCGCTTTGGCGGCCACACCCGCAACTTTGGCGAGTCGCCGGTGCGGCGCGCCTGCCACGCGGCCGACCGTACGGGCCACACCATCCTGCACACCCTCTACGACCAGTGCACCCGCAAGGGCGTGCGCTTCTACGAGGAGTTTCAGGTGCTCGACCTCATCATGAACGACGATGGCGAGCCCGCTGGCGTGGTGGCGTACGAGATTCTGACGGGCGAAATCCACACCTTCCACGCGAAGGTCGTGTGCTTTGCGACCGGGGGCTACGGCCGGGCCTTTAAGACAACCTCCAATGCGCACGCGGGCACCGGCGACGGCATGGCCATCATGCTGCGCAAAGGGATTCCGCTGGAGGACATGGAGTTTGTGCAGTTCCACCCCACCGGCCTGTATCGCCTGGGCATCCTCATTACGGAGGGCGCGCGCGGCGAAGGCGGCATCTTGCGCAACTCGGACGGCGAGCGCTTCATGGAGCGCTACGCGCCCACGGTGAAGGACCTCGCGCCCCGCGACATGGTCTCGCAGTGCATCTACAAGGAGATTCGCGAGGGCCGTGGCGTCAATGGCAAGGGCTACGTGCACCTCGACCTGACGCACGTGGGCGATGAGGTGCTCGACAAGAAGCTGCCCGAAATCTCGGAGTTCTCGCGCACCTACATGGGCGTCAACCCCAAGGAGGAGCCCATTCCGGTAGCGCCCACCTGCCACTACGCCATGGGCGGCATTCCTACTGACGAACAAGGCCGCGTGGAGCGCGGCGCCCGCGGTTCTTCCATCCCGGGCCTTTACGCCGTCGGCGAGTGCGGCTGCGTGAGCGTGCACGGCGCCAACCGCCTCGGCACCAACTCGCTCATCGACCTCGTGGTGTTTGGCCGCCGGGCCGGCATGGCCATGGCGGAAGAGGTGAAGCAGGGCAAAGGCTTCGCTCCGCTGCCCGACGATCCGGAGCGGGAGACCCGCGACCTGCTCGACGGCCTACTGGCCAACACGCGCGACGATGGCGAGCCGATCGTGAATGTGCGTACCGACCTGCAAGAAACCATGATGGAGAACGTCTCGGTCTTTCGCACCGACGAGACGCTGTCCACTGCGCTTGAGGACTTGCGCGCGCTCCGCGAGCGGGCCAAGCACGTGGTCGTCGATGACAAAAGCGATCGCTTCAACACCGACCTGATGGATGCGGTGGAGATTGGCTTCATGGTGGATTACGCCGAGGCCATCGCGGCGTGCGCACACCACCGCACCGAAAGCCGTGGCGCCCACTCGCGCGAGGATTACCAGAACCGCAACGACGACGACTGGCTCCACCACACGCTCTTCCACAGCGACTGCAACGGCTCGTTCGAGTTTGACAAAAAGAACGTCGTTATCACGCAGTTCGAGCCCAAAGAGCGTAAATACTAATCGCCCCCTTCGGCTTGCGGGCCCCGATGGGCCCGCAGCCCCTTGCTTCTTGCTACCTCTGACCCTGTCGACTCTATGAAGCTCAACGTAGAAATTAAGCGGTACGACCCCGCGTCTGATGACGCCCCCCACTGGGAATCGTACGAAGTAGAGGCCGAGCCGCTGGACAGTGCCCTGAGCGTGTTGCTCGACATCAAATGGCACATCGACGGCACACTGACCCTCCGTAAAAGCTGTGCCCACGGCGTCTGCGGCTCTGATGCGATGCAGATCAACGGCGAAAACAAGCTGGCCTGCTCGCAGCTCTTGAAGGACCTGGTGGATGGCGACGGCGACACGCTCCGCTTTGCCCCCCTTCCCGCGGCCCCTGTAATTAAAGACCTGGTCATCGACCAGAGCCGCTTCTTTGAGAAGTATCGCGCCGTAAAGCCGTGGCTCATGACCGAAGGGCCCGCACCTGAGCGCGAGTTCGTGCAGAGCCCCGAAGACCACGAGGTCATCGAGGAGGCCACGAAATGCATCATGTGCGGCGCGTGCACGCATGCCTGCCCCTCCACCTGGGCCGACCCTGAGTACCTGGGGCCTGCCGCCATGCTCAAAGCGTATCGCTACACCTTCGACACGCGCGACGACGGCGCAGAGGAGCGCCTCGATGTGGTCGATTCGGCCGATGGCCTCTGGAAGTGCTATACCATCTTCAACTGCAATGAGGCCTGCCCGAAGGACATCGACATCACGCGCTGGCTCTCATCGCTGAAGCGCAAGTCGGTTACGGCAGGGGCCTCGGCCGCCGGCTGATGGCATTCCCCCATTTCCACGTGCAGTATTGCATGCAAAAGCCCCACATCGTCGCCGATGTGGGGCTTTCGTGGTTCTACTGCAATGTGCGCGCAGATGACGCTTACGACTGCGGGCGGGGCCACGCGTCTTCGGGAAGGTCGCTGCCCGGCGCCTGCAGCACGAGCTCGTCGGGCACCTCGTTCGACTGCTTGTCGGGGTTGACGACGGCCACGATGGGAAGCGCCAGTGCGGTGAAGAACTTGCCCATCGCCGCGATCAAAAACTCCTGCTGCAGCTCTACCATCTCGTCGTCGAACCGCTCCTGATCATCCATATGGCCCTGAATGTCCAGATACAGCACGCGGGGCCACTCCGGAAAGCGCTCCTGGGCCTCTTTCAGCAGCGCGAACAGATCGTGCGCAGCCGTCTCAAAGTCATCATCGGCCGCCACGATGTGGTAGAGCGAAACCGTGTTGTCGAAGTTCATGTGGATGCCTGGCGCATCCGGCTTGTTGTATTCCGGAATGAACTCGGGTGTTGGGGCGTCGTCGGCCATACAGCGTTGGGTAGATCAATCAGTTGCTACGGGTTGGGTGCGGGCGCCGTTAGGAGGCGTCCATGAGGCGCTGGCGGGCGGTTTGCGCCGTCTGGGCGTAAGGCGTTCCGGCGTAGTTCGTTTCCACTTGTTGATAGAGCTGCACCGCCTCGCCCGTCTGCCCCATCTGCTCGTAGGCGCGCGCCTGTTCCAGCAAGGCCCGCGCGCGCCACTCGGGATAGCCGGCAAAGAGCGTGTTCATGCGTTGCAGCTGCTCAATGGCTTGCTGCGGCTTGCCCTGCGCACGCAGGAGGCGGCGGAGCCGATAGAGGGCCTCGGCACCGGCCTCGGTTTGCGTGCCGTTTGCAACACGCCGGTAGGCCTGGAGCGCCGCCTCGGTGCGCCCCTGCGCTTCGTATACGCGCCCAAGCCCCAGCCGTGCCGAGGCCGCCAGCGGGCCGCCACCGGCGCTGCCCACTACGTCTTGCAAGAGGGCCTCGGCGTCGTCGATGCGTCCCAGTTGCAAGAGCGCAACGGCCTCGCCATAGCGCGCCTGCCCCTTCAGCTCGGCATTGGCACGCGCCGCCTCTGCAGCGGCCCGATACGCGCGCATCGCCTCCTCGTACTGCGCATTCGCCAGGTAGATATCGCCCAGCCGTAGGCCCGCCTCCGTCCGTCGGTCGCTCTCGGGATAGCTGGTGATGAGCTGGTTGAGGTAGTTGATGGCCACATCCTCGGCGCCGCGATCGGCGTTGATGATGCCGAGGTAGTAATAGGCCGCGGGCACCAGGCGCTCGTTCGAAGACGTTCGAACAAACTGCTGAAATTCGCGAAGGGCCTCCTGCGTGTTGCCGCTCTGATAGGTAGCCACCGCCTGCTGAAAGCGCAGCCGCGCCACCAGGTCCGATTGCGGATTCGCCGTCGCAAACGAGTCGATGACGGTCTGCATCTGGTTCTCCTGATTCGTGGCGATGTAGGCATACTGCATGCTCGATGCAGCATCGACCACTACGTCGCTCTGCGGATAGCGATTCAGCACGGCCCGATACGCCTGCACGGCTTGCTGCATACGACCGGCGTTGAAGTGCGCGTCGCCAATGCCGTACTGCGCCAGCGCAGCACGTTGCGACTGCGGGTAGGCCTCGATGAGGCGCCGGTAGACGGCAATAGCCTCCTGGTAACTGCTCTGCTCAAACTGAATCTGCCCGATGCGGTAGAGGGCCTCGGGGCGCCATGGGCTCTGCGGATATTGCTGAACAAGCGTGCGGAAGGCGGCAATGGCCTCCTGCGGCTGATCCGCAAAATAATGGGCCTGTCCGATTTGATACTGCGCGTAGTCGCCCCCCGCGCCACGGACCTTCTGGTAGGCCTGCATGGCGGCATCGTACTGCTTGAGCGCGTAGTGACTGTCGCCAAGCCGCAACCGGGCATCTTGCACATACGGCACCTTGCCCGTGGGCGGCTGTCGGTTCAGAAAGGCCTGGAACGCCGGAATGGCCTCGCGGTAGCGGCCCTGCTTGAAGTACGTCCACGCGAGCACGTAGTACGCGGCGGTGGCGTGGCGTCCGTTGGGGTACTGCTGAAGGTATTGGTTGGCTTGCTCGAGCGCGCGGCGGTACTGCTCGGTTTGGAAAAAGCTCTCGGCGCTCCAGAAGAGCGCGTCCTCGCGTCGCTGCTGGCTGCGCGGGGCCGTTTGGGCAACCGAAACGAAGGCTGGGGCCGCCTCCGCATAGCGGCCGTTTTGGTAGAGCGTCCATGCCTTGTGGAAGCGGATTTCCTCGCGTAGCGAATCGGGCGCCGCGTTGCGGGCGATGGCCTGGTTGTAGCGTTTCAGCGCAGCGTCTAGCTGGCCCTGCGCCACCAACGCATTGCCGAGCAAGTAGAGCGCTTCGCCCGTGGGCGCGGTTTCGCCCGGTGCCTCGACGACCTGCTGCAGCGCGCGCGCCGCGGCGGCGTAGTTGCCTTGCTTGTACTGCAGGTAGCCCACCTCGTAGCGCGCCTGGGACACGAGCCGGTGCTGCGGCCACTGGCGCACAACGGTCTGAAACGCCTGCAGGGCCTCTTGCGCCTGTCCGGCAAGCTCGTAGTTGACGGCCGCCTGGTAGGTCGCCCGCGCGGCCCGCGCATCGGTGTGGCCCGCTGCGGCCCGCATAAAGTACTGGGCCGCCTGCGCGTGCTGCCCCTGAAAGTGCGCATTCCAGCCCATACCCACCAGCGCCGGCCGGTGGTAGTCCGACGACGGGCCCTGTGCCAGCACGCGATCGTAGTACACGCGGGCGTTCTGGGGCTGCCGCAGCTGATTGTACGCCTCGGCCAGGAAGAAGTAAGCCCGCATCTTGGCTTCTCCCTGCAATTGGGGGAGGCGCCCCAGCAGTTCATCCACAACACGCTGGTACTGCCCCAGCTCGTAGTACACTTCGGCCAGCGCCGTGCCGATGGTTTGCACGTACTGCGACTGCGGATACCGCCGCGCCACCGCTTCGAGCGACTGCGCCGCGGCCTCGTAGCGCTCCAGTTGCACCTGCGTAACGCCCTGCGCATAGTAGGCCGCCGGCGCCACGGGGCTTTGCGGATACTGCTGCGTAACCTGCTGATAGTAGCCAAGGGCCTGTGCGTACCGTCCGGCGTCTTGCGCCATGGTGCCCAGCGTGTAGAGCGCGCGCGCCGCGAGGGCGGGCTGGCCGCTCGACGCTACCTCTTGCAGCATCGACCGCCCGCGGGCTACGTTCCCCTGATCGATGAGGTACTGCGCCATGCTAAGCTGCGCCTCCTGGGCCTTGGGATGCCCCGGATACTGCTGCTGCAGCTGCCGAAACAGCGCAAGGGCTTGCTGCTGACGCTCCAGGGCGAGGTTCGCTTTGGCCTGTTGGTAGAGGGCTTCGGGCACAAGGACGTGCTCGGGGTAGCGCGCGCGAAACTGCGCCAGCCGGTCGATGGCTTGCAGGTAGAGCTGCTGATCGTAAAACGAGGTCGCCTGGCTGTACACGGCCTCCGCTGTCGGTGCCGCCTGCTGGGCGTGAGCCGCCGGGCGGCCCATCATCACGAGGAACCCGAGCAGCACCGCAACCCACCGAGAGATACGTGTCATGGACATGAAGGCGAAGGAACGCTATTGGTAGACAAGGGTGCGATACGCGCGGGCTCGTTTTGCTGCGGGCCTGCGCTATCGCTGTCGCCTACTATGCACAGCGTCTCGCACCCTTTGGTTTCTCATGCCTGCCCACGCCGCTATGCCGTTCGACGCGCCCTCGTCCGAATCTTCCGACGCTGCCCATGCCCCGCACGAAGAATTCCCTCACGACAACTTCGCGGACGACTTTGACGATGACTTTGACGACGCCTGGGGCGACGATCAGGCGGCCGGGGCGCTGCTGTCGGCCCTCCTGGGCGGTATGGGCGGCATGGACCGCAGCGAGACGGTACGCACCGGAGCGGCGCTTTCGGTAGATGTGGCGCGCGCCTGGATTGAAGAGCATCGCACCGCGGCCCTGCTCGGCTCGTTTGCCGTGGGCGTGTTTACGGGCGCTATGCTGCGCGACTAAGCGCTCCGGTCTTGAGCGGACGGGGCAATGAGAAGTGGGCGCCGGGATAGCCAGTACGAACCCAGTCCAGGTGACTGGCATCCATCATGCCGGCATCTATCAACGTGCCCTGGATATGCGTGCATCTTTTTCCTGGATGAAAACATGCACGAAAAGGATCACGGCTGGGAAGCCTCGGACTGGCGCTGTATGCCCCCGTGGTATTCAGCCCGCCATGGGCCCCGAGGCGCTGCAAGCGATTCGCCGTCAATGATTGCCACGGATTTCGCAAAGCAGACTGCACAAGCTGCGTGCTGTTGTGTACGTTGGTTGTTGGTTTTCACTGTGCATCACAGCCTCTTATCTTCTCGTGAGCATTCTTGCGGTAGGCACCGTCGCCTTCGACTCCATTGAAACCCCTTTCGAATCTGCCGAGCGCGTCTTGGGCGGTAGCGCTTCGTACCTCACCCTCGCGGCCCGCTATTTTTGCGACGACGTTCGGCTTGTGGGCGTGGTCGGCGGCGACTTTCCCGAGGAGTACCTGCGCGTTCTGCGCGACGGAGGCATCGACCTGCAAGGGCTGGAGATCGACGCGGACGGCGAGACGTTTGCCTGGAGCGGGCGTTACCACTACGACATGAACGAGCGGGACACGCTCGACACCCAGCTTAACGTCCTACAGTCGTTTGAGCCCACCATTCCCGCGGCCTACCACGACAGCCGCATCGTGTGCCTGGGCAACCTTGACCCCAAGATTCAGCGCGATGTGCTGGCGCAGATTGACAACCCGGCGTATGTCATCTGCGACACGATGAACTTCTGGATTGAGAACACCTACGACAGCCTCTGCGAAACCCTTCCGCTGGTGGACTGCCTGGTGGTGAACGACGCCGAGGCGCGCGAGCTGGCCGATGAGCCCAATTTGGTGAAGGCCGCCGATCGCATTCGCGGCATGGGGCCCGAGACGCTCATCATAAAGAAAGGCGAGCACGGCGCCCTCCTCTTTTCGGGCGATACCATCTTCAGCGCGCCCGCCTATCCGCTGGAAGACATCCAAGACCCCACCGGCGCCGGCGATACCTTTGCCGGCGGGCTGGCGGGCCATCTGGTGCGGGCCAACCGCTTCGACGATGCCACGTTGCGCCGCGCCATCATCTACGGCAGCACGATGGCCTCGTTTGTGGTTGAGCGCTTCGGTCCGGAGCGCCTGCTCAACCTGACGCCCGCGCGCATCGCGGAGCGGGCGCATGCCTTCCGCGACCTTGCCGCCATCCCCGAGCTCTCTGCTTTTCAACCGGCGTAACGCCCTTTGGCATGGTCCCTTCTGACTCCCCCGCTGCTTCGGCTCCATCGACGACCAACGCCGCCCACCTGGGCACCGTCCGGCTCGTCAACGCGGTCTTTTACGGCCACCACGGCGTGATGCAGGAAGAGCATCGCATCGGCGGGCGCTATGAGGTAGACGTGTCGGCCGACCTCGACTTTGCGGCGGCGGCGCAGCACGACGACCTCGACCGCACGATCGACTACGAGACGGTGTACGCGCTCGTCACCGAGCTGGTCACCCAGAACAACTTCTACCTGATTGAGACGCTTGCGTACCGCATTGCGCACCGCGTGGCCGAGGCGTACCCGCACGTGCACGCCATCGCGGTGACCGTGCGCAAGCCGAATCCGCCCGTGGGCGGGCCGTGCGACCGGGCCGAGGCCGTGTACCGCCACGTCGCAACAGATGACGCGTGACGGGCAGCTCTTCCCGATAGCGGGTTGCAATAGAGCCACAGAAAGCCGAGCCGCAGGCCGCGACTCGGCTTTTGCTATGGCTTCGTGGTGCGCGTCTTGTGTACTGCTAGGCGTCGTCTTCGTCCGTATCGGAAGCGCCGCGGCGCTTCGACAGCTCGCGGGCCGCGTAGGCGGCGCCTGCGGCCGTCAGCCACACGAGGCCGCCGTCTACCGGCACTGGTGGTCTTTCGGGAGAATCGTACGGCTGTGGTGTCGGTGAGATACCCATTCCACGATCAGCCTTCCGGTTGGGTCTCGCCTTAGGCGCAGCCCAAGAAGGCAATTGCCCAGGTGCCGACTGCATCCCTCTGCGCAGCGAAGGGTTCTCTCCCACAGACGACTGCGCCCAGCAATCAGGCACTCCCCCCAATAGGAGAATCCACAGAGTTGCGCATAAAGCAAGACGAGTATAGTTAAGCATCCAGCTGTACCTGATCGGGTGTAATGATGAAGGGCTGAGCGAATGACAGCCAAGGTTCTAACGAATGACCGTAAGACGCTCGGTCCGTGCGAAGGAAGTACCTCGGACACGCAAGAAGTAGGTTCCGCTGGCTAGGTCTCCCACGTCAACGGATAGCTTGCGGGTCTGCTGTCCCGATAAAACGTCATTGAACACGGTTTTTACCCGGCGCCCAAGAAGGTCATACACGTGTACGGCAATGCGTTGGGTAGACCGCACGGTGACTTCGAGCGTCGGTTGCACGCGCGACGGGTTGGGGTACGGGCCACGAACCGCTACAGGAGCCCGCAGACGGTTAGAAAGCATCACTTCCTTGCTGTACGACACGGAACCATCATGGTCCACTTGGCGCAAGCGAAAAGCATGCAAGCCATACGATAAACGCTCCGTACGGAATTGGTAGGATTGGGGCTCGTTCGTTGTATTGTGGCCCTCTACAAACCCGAGTGCCTTCCACGCTGCGGCACGCGTTGTGCTATCCGATGGACTGAGCACTTGGTGTTCAACATAAAACCCCGCATTGTTGGTCTCAGATGCGGTGCGCCAGTGCACGTACGCCTGCTCTTCATCCTTTGATACGTCGAATGTGGCCAGCTCGACCGGCAACGGACTGCTTCCAGGATCAATACGGATCACAAACCGCGTATTTGGCACCGCGCCTGTCTTCTGCATTGAAGCTTGCAGCGCCTGTGGACGAAGGTTCATCGAGCGCTGAGTTCTCTCGCGCTTTTGCAACGCTTCCTTGGCCTTCGAAGAAGTAGTGCTAAACGTATATCCTTCGGCTTTGGGCCCCAGGGAATGCACTACATCATCAGTTGTGTCGGGGGTACCTTTCGTGTCGACAAGTTCAACGCTCCACCCTTCGGGGATATTTTCCCACCGTGCAGCACGCAGCGTAATACGCCCTTGAACGCGGCGACTTGTGAACGCCAACGGAATGGATACAGGCGATTGCGGGACCGGACGGGCCTCTTGAGCCTTTGGTATCGGTTCTCCCGTCCGTCCTTCACCCATGGGAGCAATAGCAATATAGCGTGCTACGGGAGGAGTTAATTTTGTGGCATCGTAGCGTCCCCATGCTGCGGATGCTCGCTCATAGAACAGAAGATTTGCCGCTTCATCGCGCGCCACTTCTACCCCGCTGCTATCTCGACCAATTACTTCCAATGAGATTAAACGAGGAGGACGCTGTGGCGCTTGCTTTTGGCTATTGCCAAAGAAAGCATTCGTGTTTGAAGCCGCGGGTTGGCGCCCGCTAGCATCAAAAGTTACGGTTTCAGGTCCTCCCTGCAGACCAGGCTCCGTGCGCTCGAGGAAAAACGCCTGCCATGCCGTGATACCTGTTCGATTAGTTGGTACAAGGTTTATGACCTCATATCCAGAACTACTCACATCCCACACCTGCACGTTTGCCTGAAAGTCGCTCACGCCAGTCATGTGGGTCAGATCGTACGGCACCCCGTATGGATTAGCCAGAAAATGCCACTGTGCCTCCACATTGAGTGGATCATCAGCTAGGTTCTGTGTATCATTTGGGTTTTGCTCGTCTCCAACAATCACATCTGTATCTCCTGGAGGTATAAGCCCGCTGGCTGCCTGAACAGTAAATGTGGGGTCAATGGCAGTAGCGCCCTTGTCTCTAAAGTACACGGTGAACCCTCGACCGTTGGGCAATTGATCATTTGAGCCAACCCGCGTCCATCGCTGGGGTGATGAACTCACGTTAGCATCGTCATCCCATGCGTAGAAAATGGAGGTTGCGTTGTAGAGCGGATTGCCGTTGCCTTGCAGGACATCAGCAACCGTTCCTCCCAGCACAGGCATTCCCATGTCCCGCCAGCCAGCATCGCCTCCGTTACTTCCGCTCGTGCCCACAATCGTGAGGGCGGTGCTGGAAATGGGGCTGTTTACCTGATCGGTGGTTCCTACCGTGTAGCACTGACCGTCGGCGAAGGAAACCGCACCAAAGCTAATTTCATCGCCGTTGGCAATGCTGCTTCCCGTGGCCGCTTGTGCCCAATTGGTGCTTCCGCAGGCCCGCGTGAGCAGTACGTAGTCGCCGGCTGTTCCCGCCACGGTGCTAAAGCCGGCCTCCGACAGGTCCATGATGACGTTCGCACTAAGATCTGCCGCCGGATCAATCGCCGTGAAGCGCCAGATGCGCGTCATGCGCGCCTGCAGCCCGGTCACACCGCCGATGTCGCTCGTGGTCGATGCATTGGTGGGCGTCTTGTGGCCGGCGGTGAGGTAGTCGCCCGCATCGAGGCCACCCGCTGCCGCCAGCCGAAAGCCGCCGCGGCGCGCCTTGGTATGCGCCGATGCTGCGCCGTCGCGACCAATGCCAAAGACGCCAAGGTCGTAGTCGCCGTTGGTGTCGCCGGCATACACGTCTTGCGCCCCGTTGCCTGTATCCAAAGCAATGCCGTACCGAGCCGCTAGCGCGTTGTGCAAGAGCGTGCGGTGCGCACTGTTCAGCGACGCCTCGTAAAAGACGAGCGCCGCAATTTTTCCAGTAAAGTGATTCCCATTTTCGGGTTCGCTTCCATCTTCAAATTTGGTTTGGTTCCGCACTGCCCCGATGCCAATATCACCGCCGTGATCGTACAAGCGACCGACGCCGGCATCGACGCCCGTTGCTGTAGCCGCGACCGCCCCGTTGAGCAGCAGCTCCATGGTGCCTTTGGCGTAGTCAAACACCAGCGTGGCCGTGTACGCTGTGTTGGTGTTGATGGGCGTGCTGGCCGCAACGAACTGGTCGTCGGTGCCGCCTTCCCACGGCGTGGTGGGATCTTCGCCTCCGCCCGAGAACGTGTCGTCTTGTTCGTTCCACCCGCCCACATACAGCGTGTTATTGCTGATGTAGATGTTGAGGCCACGGGTGCCGCCGCCCTGTTCATAGAGAACCTGCCGGCTGCTCACGTCATTGCTCGTCTCAAACACGACCGTGAGCGCACGGTGCACATAGGGCCCGTCACCGGAGTTGAGGGACGCCGCATCGGCAATGCCAAGCACATCAACATCATCGGTCCCATCAAATTGCAGCGCAGGCCGTCCGTTCAGCCCACTGGCCAAATAGGTGGGTTGTGCACCGCTTGTAGACGGCGTAGCATCGTTACCGTATGTACTGGCATCAGGCCATAGGTCCACGGTGCCACTGCCGGTGAACTGCGCCGCATCGGCTGTCAGGTTAAGCAGCGTCGTCGTGGCGTCGCCGATACCCGCAATGCCCTGGTCGCCCACGGCGGTGATCTTGACGGGCGCTGTCACGGTGCCTCCCGCGCCGCCGCTGCCAACGGCTTGCACGACGATCGACACCGTCCCAAGCTGACTGGGCGTCCCGCTGATTTCTCCTGAAGTAGTATTGAAGGTAAGCCCCGTCCCCGACAGATCGGTCTGCGTGTTGTTGTTTACATACACGCGCTGCAGGCTATAGGTAATGGTTTCGCTGGTGATGGTACTCAGCGCCGGTGTGAAGGCAGGCAACACCGTCTGCATCGCATCGCCCGTGGTCACCGTCTGCACCGCATCGGCGTACGAAAGATCCGTGAGCGGCTCGTAAACCTCAACGTCTACTGTTGTTGTCGTTGCGCCGCCGTCGTTGCCTTGCTTGTTAGACGCCTCAATTGTCAAGGTGTAGATGTCTTGCGCAGCCGTTTGCGGGTCGACCGTGAGCACGCCGCTGTTTGAGTCGATGCTAATGCCTGCGGCTGCACCGTTGGTAATCTGGAAGGTAGGCGCCGGCTGTCCGCCATCGTATGAAGGCGTAGCTTGGGCCGCGGTGATGGCATTCGCGCTCACCCGCAGCGGATTGGGGCTGTAGGTCAGGTTAGAAGGCGGCGAAGGGTTGCCCAATGTTTTTCCGATGGTAACGTAATCGGCATCGTCCAACGCACCTAGGTCGCTCGACGCCCAGGTGACCGTCCCGTCGCCACTGCTGGTTGTATCGGCCGATGTAGGCCGCAGGGCATCGCTGTTGCTTCGAAAGTCCGATTTGCTGTCCACAAGCAACACGTACTCCTGCCCGTTGCCCAGGCTGAAGTCTGTGACGTTGAAGGTAATATCGAAGGTGGGCGACCCGCCGTTCAGGTCAACGCGCCATGTGCGCGCCAGGCGGCTGGAGACATCTTCTCCATCCGACGTGCTTGGCAAGCTTTTGTCGGCTGTGAATGTCGTGCCTGAGCCGTTGTCGTGTCCGATAGTAAAGAATGGCGTGCCACTGGAAATATCAGCACCGGTGATCTGCAGGGGCTCCGATGCAACATCTGGGTCGTGCGCGTTTGCGCCGCTCGTCCGCCCGATGCCCACTACGTCTGTACCGGTGAGGAATTCGTCGGTCTGCTTGAGGTCGTACACCGGGTTGGCAACGGCGATGCCGTACTTCGCGCCGAGGCTGCTTTCAACGAGGCGTCGCTGCGCATCGGAGAGGGCCACGCCGTAGGCAATGACCTCGGCGATTTGACCGGTGAATTCGCTGTAGTTGGCGTCTCCCGAATCAGATTCCAGGTTGTCGCCGCCGCCAATCGTAACGTCGTCGTGGTCAAACAGCCGTCCGACGTCCGCCGGCCCCGTTGCGGTGCCAATGAGCGTGCCGTTTACGTATGCCTCAATAACGTTTGCAGCATAGTTGTACGTGAGCGTCACCACGTAGGCGGTGTTGGGGTCGATGGTCACCGTGCCACTGCCGCTTCCTTGCGTTTCGGCCCGGAAAAAGTGCGGGCCCCAGGGGGTTGAGCCGTCATCGGGATTCAGGTTCCACAGGCCCACGTACAGGTCGCCGCCGCGCACGTACACGCTGATGCCCCGGGTACCGCCGCCCTCTGCGTAGATGCCTTCGGGCGGTCCGCTGGAGACGCTACTGCCGGTTTGGAAGGCAAGCGCCAGCGTGCGCTGCACATACGGCTGTCCGCCATTATTGAACTGCGGGTTGTCGGGCATGCGGAGCAAGCCGGTCGTCTCGGAGAAGTCCAGCGCCGGATGCCCGTTGAGGCCGGTGACGCTCGCGCGGTAGATTGGCGCGGCGCCATCGGCCGAAACGTCGTTGCTGTTGGGCGAAGCATCAAGATCGGGCCATGTGTTCACCGGATTGCTGTCGACTGCGGAGAGCGACGAGGCATCAAAGATTGCAAGCGTGGATGCGTCGTCGCCCACGCCGGCCGGACCGTCGCCCCCCACCACGGCGATGTTCACCTCTGCGGTGGGCGTTCCGGCAGCAGCGCCGCTTCCGGCCGCTTCCACCACAAAACGCAGGAGCCCCGGACTTGTGGGCGTACCGCTGATTTTGCCTGTCGAAGAATCAAACGTGAGTCCGTTCGTCGTTGGGTCGTTGCCGTCCACAATGCTGTACGTCACTGTGCCGTCCTCAATGGACAGCGCATTGGGCATCGCCGGTTGAATGGATTCAGCCGAACCATTCTCGTAAATCACCACCTGCGAGGGCGTGTCGTATGCGATTGTGACCGGCTCCTGGACAGTAATCGTGAGTACATCCGGAAAGGTCACTGTTCCATCGCTGTCGGTTGCTTCGACCGTGGCCGTGTACGTGCCCACCGGTGCGCCCGCGTTCACCGTAATCTCGCCCGTTTGCGTATCGATCTCAACATCTGCATCTCCATTGGGGTTGTCGTCAAACGACACCGTTGGCACGCCGTCACTCGAGCTCACGTCGGCCAACCTGTAGGTGACCGTACCGTTTGCACCGGTGACCGTGGCTGAAGCACTGAGGGGCAAGTTCCCCTGTAGGTCGGCCAGGGGATTGGGACTGTAGGCAAGCGAGGCGGGCCCGGCAACATCTGTTTTGGCCAGGGTGAAGTGGTCGCCATCAGAAAAGCCGGCACTGTTCAAGTCCGAGGCACTGACGGTGAACGTACCATTGTTCAGGGTCCCGCTAACCACCGTAGCGCCAGAGGTGAACGTTGGATCGGTCTCAACAAGCAACCGGTACGATTGGCCGGAAGCCAACGTGGGCAGCGCCGACACATCAAACGACAGGTTAAACGAGGCCGTGTTTTTTGCGTCGTAGCGCCACACGCGCTCTAGTCGCGTGCCAATGCCCGAGGGATCGGTATCTTCGGTAAAGCTGTTGGGCTGCCGGTTGTGGCCAATGAGCCCAAAACTCGGCGCCGTGCCAAAACCGGTAGATTCGAGCGATACGATGCCCGACTGCGCCCGCGTCTGCCGGTCGCCACTCTGGGCCTCGCCCACCCCGGTAATGTCTCCCAAAAAGCCACTGAGGGCGTAGCGGTCGTTCGTGATCGTAATTCCATAGCGCTCGGCCAGGTCACTTTCTACAATCTGGCGCTGCGCATCGTTAAAAGCCACGTTGGACAGCACAACCTCCGCCACATATCCGGTGAATCCTTCCCCGCCGGTGCCCGGCACCTCAATGGGCGTAGCTCCATCAAACTGCGTATCCTCACTCACATTTCCAATGGCAATGTTGCCGCCATGCACCGACATATCTGTGATGCTGGGATCCGAGAAGGCGCCTTCAGCTCCCCCATTCAGGTATAGCTGCAGCTGATCGCTCGCGTCTTTGTCGAACACGAACGTGAGGACATACGACGTATTCGCCGATACCGGCGCGCTGAGGGAATAGTGATCGCTCCAACCGGTCGATTGGCTCCAAGCCGAGGCTACGACATCGCCGTTTTCCAGGTAGACGTTGAATCCGTTGGTCTGACCACCTTCTTCATAAATGATCTGGCGCGTCCCGGTATCGCCCCCCGTCCGAAAGGTCAGCGCGATGGTCCGTTGTGCATAGCCCGCATCGTCGCTATTGATATCCGGCGTGTCATCGGGGCCCAGGCCCTCATCGTTGGCCCGGTCAAATTGAAGCGCCGGCTGACCGTTCAGCCCCGTGACGGACGACACAAACGCGGGTCCGTTCAGGTTGCGCGGGGTGGCGTCGTTGTTGTTGCCGCTCTGGTCCTCCCACAGCGACACCGCGCTGGTGCCTGTTACGTCTTGATCGGCACGAAGCCACAGCACGCGTTCGGGTGCAGGTACGGCCGGAAGGGCCGGCTCCCCGGGATTGATCTGGGCCGCGGCTACGGCCGGAAGAAGGAGCAGGAAAGCCGCAAGCACCGTGGCCCACGGTGTTGGGGAGTTCGAGGCGTGCGACATGGACTGTATCTGTTGTTTCATGGCGTTTGCTTCTGTTGAAAGCTGGAGTGCAGACCGAACGCGGGGCCACATGGCGTCAGCGGACGACCGTGAGGCGGCGCGTGGTGGCAAAGCGTTCGCCGCGAATCCGCACAAAGTAGAGCCCACTGGCCAGGCGCCCGGTTGGTACCTGCACCTGCTTCGTTTGCTGACCGCGTACCGTCTGGTTGTGCACCACCGATACGCGACGCCCGAGCACGTCGTAGATGGCAACCGTCACCCGCTGGGTGTTGCGCACCGCGATAGGAAGCGTTGCGCGCTGTTGTGCCGGGTTGGGGTACGGCGCCTGCACATCGAAGGCTTTGGTGAGTTGCACCGCTGCGGTTATCGTTTTACTGTAAGCAACAGTGCCGTTGGCATCCACCTGCTGCAGCCGGAAGGCATGCCTCCCGTAGTCAAGCGCGTCGGTTGTGAATCGGTACGACCGCGCCGCAGTTGTCGTCCCGCTGCCGGGCACAAAGCCGAGCGCATCCCAGTCGGCCGCATCAGCGGTGGAGTCGGTAGCCGTCAGGCGTTGGTGCTGCACGTAAAAGCCGGCATTGTTGGTCTCGCTGGCGGTCGTCCATTGGAGGGTTACCGACCGCTGATCGCCAACGGCAGCTTGCAGCTCCGCCATTTCGACAGGCAGAGGACCCGATGTGGCTTCAACGCGCAACAGGAAGCGCGCGCCGGACGTCGTGGCTTTGGGCGATGACTTTTGATTGCCTGTGCGAGCCGCCTGTTGTGGTGGGAGCCGCAGGCGAGAAGCCGCAGGCTGGGGCACCTGATCGCGCGGGGCACTGCGAGAGACCGCACTGGTCTTGCTGGTCTGGAGAGCTGAAAATTGATACGGCGCGCCGCCCGGCGTCAGCTCATGCGTTACGTCATCCGACGGCGTGGGCGTGCGCTTCGTATCCACGAGCAGCACCCGCCAGTCCTCGGGGGCCGCGTATGTTTCGGTGGCCGCTTGCCTACCGGTTGGGATGGCAATGTCGAACGTGTGCCCGATGTTTTTGGCCACGAAGGCCAGCGGGATTTCGACAGCGCCGCCCGTCGTTGGCCGGGGCCGACTCTCGCGGGCCCGTAGGGCACCGGCACCGCCACCGGCCGGGGCAACCGGCGCGATGATAGCGTAGCGTTGCGTCATGGGCTGCAGCTTGGGCGCGTCGAAGCGATCGCGGCCCGCGGTAGCGCCCGCTCGGAAAACGACCGACGCGGCCCGGTCCAGCGCGACGAGCGCACCGTTGGCATCGTACCCGCGCAGCACCAAAGGAACATTGGGGGCGGGCACAGCGCGCTGCTTCGACCCGACAAAGCCCGTTGCCTGCCCGGCTGCACGCCCGCTGCTGTTGAACGTCACTTTGGTCGCGCCGCTGCCCACCGTAGTGCGCGTGAGAAAGAACCCTTGCCAGGGCGCAACGCGATCGTTGGCGCTACGGCTGCGCGTTACGAAGCTGCCGGCATTGCCGTCGTCAACCCCCGCGGGCGCCGCGGCATCGGGCGCCCAAATCTGCACGACATCGTCGAAGCCGCTCGCCGTAAGGCTCCCAAGCGAAAACGGGACGCTGTAGGGGTTGGCTAGCAAGAATTGTTCGTCATCAGTTGCCAGGGTCGGATCGCTACCTATAGCCGCGCTGCCATCTCCCACCGTCACATTTGCGGCTCCGGGGCCCGTCAGACCGCCGCTCGGGCGCAGGGTGACGAACGGGTCTACCGGATAGGCGGCATCGTCAAACAACCACACGATAAATCCGCGTCCGTTGGTGAGCGGGCTTGCCGCGGAGGTGATGGGCTGCCATCCGTTGCCGGTGCCATCGTCGCCAGGATTGGTGTACGCCATCGCAACGCTGAAGTCGATATAGGGCGTACCGTCGGGCCCGAGGAGATCGCCTGCCGTGCCGCCGGTCACTGGTAAGCCCAGGTAGCGCCAGCCTTGGTCGCGGCCATCGGTTCCGGAGGTACCGGTAATGAGCAAGGCGTTGTTTGTGAGCGGACTCGCAGCGCGGTCGGTCGTGCCAATGGTAATTTCGTCGCCCGCGGAAAGATCACTCCCCATCGCAAGGCCACTGAACGTAATGGTACTGCCCGATACGCTACTCGCCGCAGCCACCTGCGTCCACGCCCCACCGCTGCCGGCCGTGCGCTGTAAGAGCACATACCCGCTGGCAGCGCCGGCTGGCCCCGAGAGGCCCGCGGCGGCCAGGTCGAACGTAGCGTCAGCAGTCAGCGCATCGGTATCCAAGTACCAGGTACGCTCCATCCGGGCGTCGAGGCCGCTCACGCCACCCACATCCGTGGTGTTGACAGCGTTTTGTGGCGTCTTGTGCCCTGCGAGGAGGTACTCGCCGTTGTCGAAGCCACTGGGATTGTCAAAGCGGAGGCCATCGGTCTCGGCGGCCACGTGGAAGTCATTCGTTGTGGTACGTCCGATGCCGAACACGCCGCGGTCATAATCGCCGTTTCCGTTCGTGTCCCCGGCGTAGACGTCAGTAGCGGTGCCCCCTGTGTTCAGCGCAATGTCGTATCGTGCAGACAGGTAGTTCTCCACAATGGT